>NZ_JAAKGN010000148.1:0-11943 GCF_011039295.1 Modestobacter sp. KNN46-3
CACGCCGTTCGAGCAGGTGGCCGCCGCCGGCATCGCGGTGGCCAGCCTCGACTACCGGCTCTCCGGCGAGGCGGTGTGGCCGGCGCAGCTGCACGACGCGAAGGCCGCCGTCCGGTGGCTGCGCGCCCGAGCCGCCGAGCTGGGGGTGGACGCCGACCGGATCGCGTCGTGGGGTGAGTCGGCCGGCGGCCACCTGGCCGAGCTGCTCGGGCTGGTGACCGACCCCGCCCTCGAGGGCGAGATCGGGGTCACCGGTCCGTCGTCCGCGGTCTCCGCCGTGGCCGCCTGGTACGCCCCGAGCGACGTCGCGGCGGTGGCGACCGACATCGGCAACGACCCGGCGGACCCGGCCAGCCGGGAGGCGCAGCTGATCGGCGCCCCGGTGTCCGCGGCCGCCGATCTGGCCGCGCAGGCCAGCCCGATCACGCACGTCTCCCCCGCCGCGCCGCCGGTCCTGCTGCTGCACGGCCGGGCCGACCGGTTCGTCGCGACCGCACAGAGCCAGCGGCTGCACGACGCCCTGACCGCCGCGGGGACGGACGTGGAACTGCACACCTACGACGGCGCCGACCACATGTGGCTGGGGGCGCCCGACGCCGCCACCGACGCACTCGACCGCACGATCACCTTCCTGCGGCGCCACCTGATCGACGAAGGAGACCGGGCATGAGGATCGTCGGCATCCGCCGGGACGGCAGTGGGGTGCAGGTGGCCGCTCTGTCCGACGACGGCACCGCGGTCACCGTGGTCGCCGGGCTGGACGACTTCTGGGCCGACACCGCCGGGCACCTGTCCCGCGGACCCCGCGGGGAGACGGTGGCCGCCACCGACGTCGAGTTCGTGCCGCCGGTGCTGCCCGGCGCCAGGGTCATCTGCATCGGGCTGAACTACCTCAAGCACGTCGCGGAGGGCAGCTTCCGCGACCAGGAGGTCCCCCCGTACCCGACGCTGTTCGCCCGCTGGACCCAGTCGCTGACCGTGGACGGCGCGGAGGTGCCGGTGCCGGCGGACGAGGACGGGCTGGACTGGGAGGGCGAGGTGATGGCCTACGTCGGCAGCACGCTGGTCGACGCGACCCCCGAGGAGGCGCTGGCCGCCGTCGTCGGCTACTCGACCTTCAACGACCTGACCTCCCGGCGGGCGCAGAAGCTCACCAGCCAGTGGATCCTCGGCAAGAACGGCGACCGGTCCGGCCCGCTGGGGCCGCTGGTCGATGCCTCCGAGGTCGGCGACCTGCGCGACGGGCTGCGGGTGCAGACCCGGGTCAACGGCGAGACCGTCCAGGACGGGCGCACCGACGAGATGGTCTACACCGTCGGCGACACCCTCTCCCTGATCTCCCGGACGTTCACCCTGCGGCCCGGCGACCTGCTCGCCACCGGCACCCCGTCCGGTGTCGGCTATGCCCGGACGCCACCGTGGCTGCTGCAGCCCGGGGACGTCGTCGAGGTCGAGATCGAGAAGCTCGGCGTGCTGACCAACACGGTCGTGGGCAACGAGGTGCGCCGTGGCCGGTGAGTTCCGGCAGTACCTCTTCCCGCACGACCACCCCCGGCTGGCCGAGGTCCGCGGCCTGGACCCCTACGCCTACCGGGAGCACGCGCGGACCCCGGGCACCTTCACCGGCGGGCTGGTCGAGGGCTGGACGCCGCTGTACCTGGAGGAGTTCCGCGGGGTCACCTCCGACGGCACCCTCCGCGAGGGCCTGTACCCGCTCACCCCGGCCGAGCCGGGCGAGGAGGCGCCGGTCGCGGCCATGGTGGCCGCGGCGCAGGATCTGCTCGCCGCCCTGGACGACGACGGCCGGGAGCGGATCGCCTTCCCGGTGGACGCACCCGAGTGGCAGACCTGGGCCAACCCGGAGTTCATGCAGTTCGACACCGGCCTGCGGCTGGAGTTCCAGCCGCCGGAGGTGCGGGAGAAGGCCCTGGCGCTGGTCCGCGCCTCCCTGTCCCCCGAGGGCTTCGAGCTGGCCCACGCGATGATGCTGATCAACGGCTTCCTCGGCGAGGTCGTGGGCCTGGCGAACGTGCTCAACGAGTTCAGCTACAACGTCGCCGTCTACGGAATCCCCGACCTGCGCAGTCCCTGGGGCTGGCAGCTGTTCGGTCACCACTGCGCCCTCAACTGCCTGGTCGTCGAGGGCCGGATGCAGCTGTCCCCGGTGTTCCTCGGCGCCGAGCCCAACGAGATCGACGCGGGCCCGCACGCCGGCACCGAGTCCTTCACCGAGCGGATCGCCGCCGGGCTGGCGGTGATGGCCGCCCTGCCGCCGGAGCAACGGGAGGCCGCCACCGTCTACGCGCAGCTGGTCGACCCGGCCATGCCGCCGGGCCGGGTGCACCCCGGCGACGAGCGGCACCTCGCCGGCGCCTTCCAGGACAACCGGGTGATCCCGGTCGAGGGCATCCCGGTCACGGAGATGCCACCCGACGCGCAGCGCCTGGTCCTGGCGGTCGTCGAGCACTTCGTCGACCTGCTGCCCGAGGGCCCCCGCCGCGCCCGGATGCGGGAGGTGACCGCGCACCTGGACGAGACCTGGTTCAGCTGGATCGGGGGCTCCGAGCCCGGCGACGTCTTCTACTACCGGGTGCAGTCCCCGGTGCTGATCGCCGAGCTGGACCACCACTGCGGCGTCTTCCTGGACTACTCCACCCCGCAGCCCTTCCACGTGCACACCGTGCTGCGCACCCCGCACGGCAACGACTACGGCCGGGCCTGGATCCGGCAGTGGCAGGCCGCGCACGGGTCCTGAAGACGGTTCCGTCTCGCTCTGCCGCTCAATGACATCGG
Source organism: Modestobacter sp. KNN46-3 (assembly GCF_011039295.1). Classification (NCBI taxonomy): domain Bacteria; kingdom Bacillati; phylum Actinomycetota; class Actinomycetes; order Geodermatophilales; family Geodermatophilaceae; genus Modestobacter; species Modestobacter sp. KNN46-3. Next base: position 2,794 of record NZ_JAAKGN010000148.1, read on the forward strand.
GCTACGGCGACGTGACGGCCGCCACGATGCTGGACGTGCGTCCCGCGCCGCTGACCTGGCCGGACGCCGTACCCGCCTGCACCGCTCAGCCTCCGGGCACCGCAGCCCACGACAGGAGATCCCCATGACCGCCGTGCCAGCCCGCGTCCCGGTGTTGATCGCCGGCGGGGGGCCCAGTGGCCTGGCTGCCGCGCTGGAGCTCGGCCGGCGCGGCATCGAGGTGCTCGTCGTCGAACCGCGCACCACCCTCGACCCGCTCCGCCCGCGCGCCAAGACCACCAGCGTGCGCACGATGGAACACCTGCGCCGCTGGGGCCTGGCCGACCGGCTGCGCGCGCTGGCCCCGCTGCCGGTGGACCACGCGCAGGACGTCGTCTTCTGCACCGGCCTGTTCGGGCACGAGATCACCCGGTTCCCCGAGGCGTTCGGGCTCACCACGGAGCGCCGGGACGAGTTCGCCGAGCCGGGCCAGCAGGCCCCGCAGCCGCTGGTCGAGCAGCTGCTGCGCGACGCCGTCGGCGAGCTGCCGTCGGTCACCGTCCTCATCGGCTGGCGCGTCGTCGAGGTCACCGACGGCCCCACCGGGGCCTCGGCCGTCCTGCAGCGCGCGGACGGCGAGCGGCACCAGGTCACCGCCGACTGGTTGCTGGGCTGCGACGGCAGCAGCGGGGTCACCCGGCGGGCGATCGGTGCCCGGTACGCCGGCTCCTCGGGGACCCTGCCGAACGTGAGCATCGCCTTCCGCTCCCCGCAGCTGGAGCAGCGGGAGCTGTGCGCGGTCGGCGTCCACTACTGGGTGATCGGCGCGGAGCGCGGTGGCCTGATGGGCCGGCTGGACCTCGACGGCACCTGGTGGGCGATCGTCCAGGGCGTCGACGCGGAGACCGAGCAGGTGGACCCGGTCCGGCTGGTGCAGGCGCTGGTCGGCGCGGAGGTCGACGTGGAGGTGCTGGCCACCGACCCCTGGTCGGCCCGGATGCTGCTGGTCGACCGCTACCGGGGCGAGCGGGTGTTCCTGGTCGGGGACGCCGCCCACCTGAACCCCCCGTGGGGCGGGCACGGCTTCAACACCTGCGTGGGCGATGCGGTGAACCTGGGCTGGAAGCTCGCCGCGGTGCTGCGCGGCTGGGCACCGGAGTGCCTGCTGGACAGCTACCAGGCCGAGCGGCGGCCGGTGGCCGAGCGGACCATCGCCGCGGCCGGGGCGCAGGAGGCCTTCCTCGCGCCGTCCTTCGCCACCGGCGACCTGGACGACGAGTCCGCCGACGGCGTCGCCCTGCGCGCCGCGGTCGCCCGGGCGCTGCAGGTCAAGGACCCGGAGTTCCACAGCCTCGGGCTGGTGCTCGGCTACGACTACCCCGGTTCGCCGGTCGTCGTCCCCGACGGCCTGCCCGTGCCCGAGCCGGAGCTGGTCACCTTCCGGCCGTCGGCCCACCCGGGCGCACGGCTGCCGCACACCTGGCTGCCGGACGGGCGTTCGCTGTACGACCTGCTCGGCGCGGAGTTCACCCTGCTGCGGCTGGACCGCGCGGCGGCCACCGAGGGGCTGGCCGCCGCCGCCGCGCGGCGCAACGTGCCGTTCCGCGTGGTGGACCTCGAGCACGTTCCCGGGCTGCGGGAGCGCTACGGAGCCGACCTGCTGCTGGTGCGCCCGGACCAGCACGTCGCCTGGTGCGGCGCGCAGCCGGTGGACGCCGAGGCGCTGCTCGCCCGGGTCGTGGGCGCCGGGGAGATGGCCGATCTGCTCCTCCCCTAGCGTGACCGCATGACCCTCGCGCCTCCCACCTCGCCGTTCATCGCCCGGCCGGAGCTCCTCGGCGCCGACCCGCTGGCCCCGACCGGGCGGCCGGTCGGGTGGGGCGTGGTGGCCACGGGCGCGATCGCCGCCACCGTCACCGCCGACCTGGCGCTGCTCCCCGACGCCGTCCTGCAGGCGGTCAGCTCCCGGCACGCCGAGCGGGCCCGGGCCTTCGCCGAGCAGCTCGGCTTCGCCTCCTGGTACGCCGACGACGAGGCGCGGTCGGGGCTGGACGCCCTGCTGGCCGACCCGGCCGTCGAGGTGGTCTACGTCGCCACCCCGCACGCCCAGCACGCCGCCGTGGTCCGCGCGGCGCTCACCGCCGGCAAGTCGGTGCTCTGCGAGAAACCGGTCACGATCAACGCCCGGGAGGCCCAGGAGCTCGTCGACCTGGCCCGGGAGCGGGGGCTGTTCCTGATGGAGGCGGTCTGGACCCGGTTCCTGCCGGCGTACCAGCGCGCGCTGCAGATCGCCGCGTCCGGCGAGATCGGCACGGTGCACTGGGTCGCCGCGGAGGTGGGCTTCCCCGCGCCGCTGGACCTCACGGCCCGGATCTGGGCCCTGGCCGACGGCGGCGGCGCACTGCTCGACCTCGCCGTCTACCCGCTGCTGTGGGCCTGGGGCACCCTCGGGCTGCCCGACTCGGTGCGGGCCACCGGCGCGCGCACCCCCGAGGGGGTCGACGCGCAGAACGCCCTCACCCTCGGCTGGGACTCCGGCGCCCAGGCCCAGCTGACGACGTCCCTGCTGGCCCGCTCACCGCACACCGCACTGATCTGCGGCAGCGACGGCTGGATCCGCACCGACGGCGCGGACTCGGTCTACCGGCCCACCCGGCTGGACGTGCAGGTCGGCGACGCCGCCGTCCGCACCGAGGAGTTCCCGCTGATCGGCTCGGGCTACGTGCACGAGCTGCGGGAGGTCACCCGCTGTCTCCAGCAGGGCCTGACCGAGAGCCCGGTGATGCCGCTGGAGCACTCGCTGGCCACCATGCGGCTGCTCGACGGGGCCCGCGAGCAGCTCGGGGTGGTCTACCCGAACGACCGCTGAGCCGGCACGACCGAGGCCACGTCGACCACGGCCGGCGGTTCGAGCTCCGCACACACCCGATCAGGCGAGGACGCCCGGAGACCGGTCCGGGGCCGCCGCTACGGTGTGGCGGTGATCACCGTCTGCGGCGAGCTCGTCATCGACCTGATCCCCTCCGGGGAGATCCCCTCCGGGGACCCGACTCCGGGCGCACCGCCGCAGTACACCGCCTTCCCCGGCGGCAATGCGCTCAACGTCGCGGTGGCGGCCGCCCGGCTCGGCGCGACGACGCACCTGATGTCCCGGGTCGGCCCCGGCCCGTTCGGTGCGCTGCTTCGCGAGCACGCGGCCGGCAACGGCGTGGCCACCGACGCGATGCTCACCGCCCCCGAACCGGTCAGCCTCGCCGTGGTCGAGCTGGCCGAGCAGGGGTCGGCGAGCTACTCCTTCCACACCGTGGGTGCCGCCGACTGGCAGTGGACGGCCGCGGAGCTGACGGCGGCCTGGCCCGCCGACACCCGGATCGTGCACATCGGGTCCATCTCCAGCTGGACCCGGCCGGGCTCGCTGGCCATCGCCGACCTGGTGCGCCGGGTGCGCGCCGAGGGCACCGCGCTGGTCAGCTTCGACCCGAACGTGCGCCCCACCCTCATCGACGACGACGAGGCGGTGCGCACCCAGGTGACCGAGCTGCGCCGCGTCGCCGACGTGGTGAAGGTGAGCGCCGAGGACCTGGCGTGGCTGGAGCCCGCGGCGGACCTGGACGAGGCCGCCGCCCGGTGGGCCGCCGAAGGCCCTGCCCTGGTGGTCGTCACCGACGGCGGTGAGGCGCTGCGGGCGGCCCGCCCCGGCGGCGCGGTGCTGCGGGTGCAGCCCCCGTCGGTGACCGTGGTCGACACCGTGGGCGCCGGCGACAGCCTGGCGGCCGGGCTGTTCGCCGGGTTGGCCCGCACCGGCGTGCTCACCTCCGCCCAGCTGCGCGACCTGCCCGAGCCCGAGCTGACCGCCCTGCTGGACGACGCGGCGCTGGTCGCCGCCCTCGCCTGCACCCGCCCCGGGGCCGACCCGCCGACCCTCGCCGAGCTGGCGGCCGCACGCCGCTGAGCCCGGGACGCACAGAGCCCCCGCTCACCGGATGGTGAGCGGGGGCTCTGCGCGTGCGGTCAGCCGGTGGTCAACGTCGGACGTCGATCGTGACCGTCGTCGTGCTGCTCACCGGGGCCCCCCGGCTGTCGGTCATCGACATCGTGCAGTCGAAGGTCGCCTGCCCGACCTGCGTGGGGCGAGCCCGCAGGGTGAAGGTGCCGTTCTGGCCGGCCGGGTAGTCCCGGTTGCCGACCTGCCGGGCCGACCCGGGCGCCAGGTCCAGCGCCAGCGCCGGGCCTGCCGTCTGGGTGCAGGAGTACTCGAACGAGCTGCCCAGCAGCACGCCTGCGCCCCGGTTGCCGAACTGCACGACCAGCTGGACGGTCTGCTTGGCGTTCGCCCGCACGACCGGCCCGTTGTTGATCTGCTGGTACAGCTCGGTCTCCGTCGTCGGCGGGGTCACGACCACGTCGAAGGTGCTCGGGTTCGACGTGTTGCCCGCACGGTCGGTGGCCGTGCAGCTCACCTCGGTCGCGCCGATCGGGAAGAGCGCCCCGGACGGCGGAGTGCAGCTGACCGTCACGGCGCCGTCCCGGGTGTCCCCGGCCTCCGGCAGCGGGTACTGCACCCGGGCGCCGGCGGGGCTGGTGGAGTCGGCGGCCACGTCGTCGGTGCCGGCGATCCGGGGCGGGAGCTGGTCGGCCGGACGCGGCGCGAGCTGCGTCGGGTCGACGATGCCCCAGTAGGCGGGCATGACCTGCAGGTCGTCGTCGAAGGGCAGCGGCGACTCCCACGGCCGGGCCGCCGGCCAGGTGCGCAGCCAGCTGCGGCCGTTGCTGATCCCCCAGAAGGTGACCGACTCGATGGACTCCGAGTGGCCCCGCAGCATGTCGAACAGGTCCCGGTAGTAGTACCCGAGCTCGGTCTCGGCGGCGTCCTGGTCGGCCATCGCCGGCGAGTGCTGCGGCACGGTGCCGTTGCTGACGTCAGCGCCGTTGTTCTCCTTGGAGTCGCTGACGTCCAGCTCGGTGATCGCCTGCAGCAGCGGCGTCCCGGTGCGGGCGCTGAGCTCCTCCACGGCGGTCAGCGAGTCGTCCAGCCACTCGACCGGGCGGGCGAAGTCGACGTGCGCCTGGTGGCCCACCCCGTCGATCGGCACACCGCGCTCGACCAGGGCGGAGACCAGGTCCAGGTAGTCGACCCGCTTGGTCGGCATCTCGGTGTTGTAGTCGTTGATGAACAGCGCGGTGTCCGGGAAGTACCGGTCGGCCAGCCGGAACGCCTCGTCGACGAAGCCCTCACCGAGGACCTGGAACCAGCGGCTGTCCCGCATGTCGTGCGGGTTGGCGGTGTCGCCGTCGGCGATGACCTCGTTGACGACGTCCATGGCCCAGATCGGGCTGTCGCCGTCCGGGTACCGGGCGTCGACGTGGTCGGCGATCGCCTTGATGTGCGCCTCCATCCGGGCGCGCAGCAGGGCCTGGTCGGCCGGGCTGTCGGTCAGCGGGCGGTCGCCGTCGCGGAAGAACCAGTCCGGGGTCTGGCTGTGCCAGACCAGCACGTGCCCGTAGACGTCGGTGCCGGTGGCGTCGGCGAAGTCGAGCAGCGCGTCCAGGTCACCGAAGGTGAAGGTGCCCTCGACCGGCTGGATCTCGGCCGGCTTGCCGTCGTTCTCCGGGGTGATCGCGTCGAAGTGCCGCTGCACCAGCTGGGCGGGCCGACCCACGGTCTCCCGCTGGTCGACCGCCACGCCGACGTGCTCGAAGCCGTCCTCGCCGAGCACGTCGGCGAGCCCGGGGACGTCCTGGATCGGCGTCTCGGCGAAGCCGGCCAGGGCGAAGTCGTCGATCAGGAAGCTGACCCCGGCGTCGCCCTCGACGTAAAGCTGGGCCCGGTCGACGGCCGCGCCGAGGGTGTAGGTGCCACGCAGTTCGGTCCACTCGTCGGCGGTGACGACCGCGCTGGCGCCGGCGACGTTGTCGTAGTTGGTCGTCGTCCCCCGGTCGCGCTGGATCGAGACGTTGAGGGAGGCCGGTGCCTGACCCGGGGCGAGCTTCGCCCACACCGAGACCTGGACGGTCTCCCCCAGCGCCAGGCCGGCGGTGACGTCGACGGCCGGGCCGTGCCAACCCTGCGTCCGGCCGGTGGTCAGCAGGCTGGTGCTGCCGCCGTGGGCGTCGGTGGTCGTGGCGGCCAGCTGCGCCGCGCCGCGGGGGACCCAGCCGCCGAGCCCGTCCTCGAAGTCGGTGGCCAGGTCGGCCCGGGTGCCCGGCTCGACCGGCCCGGCGGCCTCGCCGGTGATCGTCACGTCGTCGACGAAGAAGGCCTGGGTCGCGTCGGGGCTCTCCAGGTAGAGCTCGAGGCCGCTGTTGCTGGTGCCGAACTCGTAGGTGCCGCTGACCTTGGTCCAGGCGCTGTCGGAGACGGCGACCTGCCAGGCCACGGTGTCGTAGGTCGTCGTGCCCCCGGTGGGCGTGCGCGCCGCGCTCATCGTCACGAGGTCGGTCTCCGGCTCGGCCGTGGTGTCGGCGAGCCGCACCCAGGCCTCGACCTCCCAGGTGCCCGCCGGCAGCAGGGCGCTGGCGTCCAGCCCCGGCCCCTCCCAGGCCTGCGTGCGGCCGGTGACCGCCAGGCTCTGCGCGCCGCTGCGGGCGGCGACGGTGCTCGGGGCGACCTGCGCACCGCCGCGGCCGTACCAGCCGCCGGTGTCCTGCTCGAAGTCGGCCGTGTGCACGGTCGTCGGCGCGGCCCCGGCTGCGGGCGCCGCGACCACCCCCGCCGTGGCGACCATGCCGAGCATCGCTGCCCCGGCTCCCAGACGTCGTCGTCCCATGTGTCCCGTTCTCCTCGGGTCGGTGCGCGAGCAGCGCTGCTGCGTGACCTGACCAGTTTCGATAATTACCGGTACTGGTCCGAGAGAGTGAACCCCACCACATCAGCAACGGTCAACGGCGTCCCATCGCGTGGGACGCCGCCGGTCGATGCGGCGGGCGAGGGCGACCTACGCTGAGCCGGTGATCCTCATCGTGGTGAAGTGGCCGGTCCGTCCGGAGTTCGACGAGCGCTGGCCCGAGCTGGTCCGGGAGTTCACCGAGGCGGTCCGCGCGGAACCCGGCAACGTCTTCTTCGAGTGGTCCCGCAGCGTCGGCGAGCCGCACACCTGGGTGCTCGTGGAGGGCTTCCGCGACGCCGAGGCCGGAGCGGTGCACACCGCCTCCGACCACTTCCGGAAGGCGATCTCGGAGATGCCCGACTGGGTGTCGGCGACGCCGTCGATCATGTACGTCGACTCCCCCGACCTGGCCGGCTGGGGCCCGATGGGCGAGGTCCAGCCCCGCGGCTGACCCGCCCGGGCGGCCGGTGTGCGATCTTCTGGCGCATGGTGAACGTCCTGTCGATCCAGTCCCACGTCGCCTACGGGCACGCCGGCAACGCCTCGGCGGTGTTCCCGCTGCAGCGGCTGGGCGTCGAGGTCTGGCCGGTGCACACCGTCCAGTTCTCCAACCACACCGGCTACGGCGCGTGGACCGGCCGGGTGTTCGACGGCCAGGCCGTCGACGAGGTCGTGCAGGGCATCGAGGACCGCGGCGTGCTCGGCAGCTGCGACGCCGTCCTCTCGGGTTACCTGGGGTCGGCCGACATCGGGCACGCCGTGCTCGGCTCGGTGGCCAAGGTGCGGGCGGCCAACCCGGCGGCCGTCTGGTGCTGTGACCCGGTGATCGGCGACGTCGGGCGCGGGGTGTTCGTCCGGCCCGGCATCCCCGAGTTCATGCGGGAAGTCGCTGTCCCGGCCGCCGACATCGTCACCCCGAACCACTACGAGCTGGACCTGCTCTCCCAGTCCGAGACCCGGTCGTTGGCGTCGGTGAAGGACGCCGTCTCCGCCGTCCAGGCCCTCGGCCCGCGCGTGGTGCTGACCACCTCGCTGGTCGCCGAGGACACCCCGGACGACGCCGTCGACCTGCTGGCGTCGGAGGGCGGCCGGCACTTCCGGGTGCGCACCCCGCGCCTGGACCTGTCGGTCAACGGCGCCGGCGACGCGATCGCGGCGCTCTTCCTGGCGCACTGGCTGGACACCCGCTCGGCCGGCGAGGCGCTGGCCCGGGCTGCCGCGTCGGTGTTCGGCCTGCTGCGGATGACCGCGGAGGCCGGCTCCCGGGAGATCCTGCTGGTCGCCGCCCAGGACGAGTACGTCACCCCCACCCGCACCTTCGACGTCACCGAGGTCTGACCATGAGCGACTTCCCACCCCTGGCCGAGCTCGCCGCGCAGGAGGAGGAGCTGCAGTTGCGCAGCTTCACCAACGACGACGCGTGGGCACTGGGCGCCGCGCTGGTGGCCCGAGCCCAGGACGGCCGGCTGCCGGTGGCGATCGAGATCTCGCGGCACTCCCACCAGCTCTTCCACGCGGCGATGACCGGCGCGACCCCGGACAACGACGCCTGGATCGCCCGCAAGGCCGCCACCGTGCACCGGTTCGGGCACAGCTCGCTCTACGTCGGCCAGCGCTCCCGCGAGGCCGGGACGACGTTCGAGGAGCAGTTCGGGCTGGACCCGCAGCAGTACGTGGCCCACGGCGGGGGCTTCCCGCTGCTGGTGCGCGACGTGGGCCCGGTGGGCGTGGTGGTGGTCTCCGGGCTGCCGCAGGTGGAGGACCACGCGATGGTCGTCGCCGCGCTGCGCGAGCTGGTCACCCGGCAGTCGGCCTGACCCAGCTGACCACCCGGTCCCCCCGCTGGGGAACCGGGCGCGGGGTCAGTTCTTGCCGTGCGTGAGCTTCTCCATGCCGGAGCTGGTCTCCGCGGACGCCTTCTTGGCCGCCCGCTTCTCCTTGATGCTCGAGCCGGACTTCTTGGACGCGTTCTTGTCGACCATGACCACTCCCTCATCGGGAACCGGTCGGCTCCAGGGGCCGGACGCTACGCCTCTCCGGCGCCGGCGAGGCGCAGTTCCGCCGGGGTGCCCTCGGAGAGTCCGACGCGGCAGGACCGAGCGCGGCGTAGCGTCGGGGTCACGGTCACCTCGCCGGTCCTGGACAACCGTCCGGGACGGCGATCCCCTCCCGGGGCAGCCTCGCCGCGCCGTCGGCGGAGTCAGGCCCTCGCCATGACCGCAGCAGGGTGAACTCCGCGCCGAGCAGGTCGTACAGCGAACGCCCGTCCGGCAGCCAGGTGTGCGGCAGCCGTGCGCCCGGGTGGGCCGACGGCCGGAAGGTGACCAGCTCCGGCTCGGGCACG
>NZ_JAAKGN010000149.1:0-11843 GCF_011039295.1 Modestobacter sp. KNN46-3
CCGGACGGCGAAGGACCGCGGCATGCGGGTCATCGCCGACCTGGTCGTCAACCACACCTCCGACCAGCACCCGTGGTTCCAGTCGGCCAAGGCCAGCAAGGACTCCCCGTACCGGGACTTCTACGTCTGGCGGGGCGACGAGCCGCCGGACACCAGCGACCAGGTGGTCTTCCCCGATGCCGAGGGCGGCATCTGGACGCACAGCCCGGAGACGGGGGAGTGGTACCTGCACCGCTTCTACTCCGAGCAGCCCGACCTCGACGTCACCAACCCCCGGGTGCGGGACGAGATCGCCAAGATCATGGGCTTCTGGCTGGAGCTGGGCCTGTCCGGCTTCCGGGTCGACGCCGTCCCGTTCCTGCTGGAGACGGACGGCGTGGACCCGGACGACGCCGCGCACTTCCCCGACCCGCACGAGTACCTGCGCGCGCTGCGTGCGTTCCTGGGCCGCCGCACCGGCTCGGGCGTCCTGCTCGGGGAGGTGAACCTGCCGTTCGAGCAGCAGGCGGAGTTCTTCGGCGGGCAGGACGGCGACGAGCTGACCATGCAGTTCGACTTCAACACCATGCAGCAGATGTACCTGTCGCTGGCCCGCGGTGACGCCGGGCCGCTGGCCGCCTCGCTGGCCGCCCGGCCGGCGATCTCCCCGGACAGCCAGTGGGGCACGTTCGTGCGCAACCACGACGAGCTCACCCTGGACAAGCTCGGCGACGACGAGCGGGCCGAGGTGTTCGCCGCCTTCGGGCCGGAGGAGTCGATGCAGGTCTACGACCGTGGCCTGATCCGCCGGCTGCCGCCGATGCTGGCCGGCGACCCGCGGCGGGTGCGGATGGTCTACAGCCTGCTGTTCTCCCTGCCCGGCACCCCGGTGCTCTTCTACGGCGAGGAGATCGGGATGGGGGAGGACCTCTCGGCCGGCAGCCGGCTGTCGGTGCGCACCCCGATGCAGTGGACCAGCGGCGCCAACGGCGGCTTCTCCGACGCACCGGCGAAGGAGCTGACCCGGCCGGTCGTCGACGGTGGTTTCGCCCCTGAGTTCGTCAACGTCGCCGACCAGCGCCGCGACCCGGACTCGCTGCTGTCGTTCATGAAGCTGCTCATCCGCCGCTACCGGGAGTCCCCGGAGCTGGGCTGGGGCGGCTTCCAGCTGCTGGAGCAGCCGCACGCCGCCGTCCTGGCGCACCTGTGCACCTGGGACGACGGGGCGCTGCTCGCGGTGCACAACCTCGGCCCGGACCCCTTGACGGTGCCGCTCACGGTGCCCGGCTGCGGGACCGGTCACCGGCTGGAGGACCTGCTCACCGCAGGCGGCGAGCAGCTCGCGGAGGACGGCTCGGCCGAGCTGGCGCTGGAGGGCTACGGGTACCGCTGGCTGCGGGTCGTCGCCGAGGACAGCCGGCGGCTGCTGTAGCCGACGCCGTGCCGGCGAGGCCGACGCTGCGCCGGCGGAGTTGACGCTCTGGCCGCGGGGGACCACGGTGGGTCACTCCCCGCCGGTGTCCCGCGCGTCCCGCGCGCCACACCCGGGCACCTGCACTGGTTCGTCGCAGGGCCCACCTAGCGTCCGCACCCGAGGTGATCACACAGATGAGCGACGAGCAGGACGTGCTGGCGGCCGGACCGGTCGAGCAGGACGGACGACGGACGGACACCGGGTCGACGGCGGCGGCGGTGGTGCCCGGCCAACGGACGCAGGGTGGACCGGGGCCGGCCGTGCCGGAGACCGCGGACGAGGTGCCGCAGGGCGCACCGGTCGAGGCGGCTGCCGCGGCCGGGCCGGAGCAGGGGGAGGAACCGGCCACCGAACCACCGGCTCCTCCCCACCCGACCGCCCCGGTCGGCTTCCGGCCTCGGCCGCGACTGCCCCGGCGCGGGGGACCGATGGTGCGGATGGGCCCCTGGGCCCCGGTGGCCGGCGCCGGGATCGGCCTGCTGCTGGGCCTGATCGTGGTGCTGTTCCTGGCGCCGGCGGTGGACACCTTCGACCAGCGGCTGTCCCTGGTGTTCGTCGTCCTCGGGCTGACGCTGCTGGGCGCCGGCGGCACCCTCCTGGCCGACGAGGTGCGGCTGCTCCGCCGCGGCGCCCAGGCCGCCGAGGTGCGGGCCTCGAACGCGGGGGTGATCGCCGGTCTGCTCAACGGCCTCACCCCGGCCCGGCTGCTGATCACCGCCAGCGCCTTCGTGCTGCTGCTGAGCGCCTACGTCACCAACGGCGGGGTCTGACCCCCGGCCCGGTCAGCGCTGTCCCCGCTGACCGGGCCACACCCAGGCCAGGCCCGCCGCGGCCAGCCCCAGCACCACCGTGAGCAGGGCGCTGGTGTGCAGCACCGCCACGTTGGTCACGGTCGCGCCCACCATCAGCAGGGCGAGGCAGATCGCCGCCGTCCGGGCCAGGCGGGGCACCAGGAGGCCGACCGCGCCGGCCAGCTCCAGCGACCCGACCAGGAACCGCAGGCCCTGGCCCGCGCCGATGTCGTCGAACAGCTCGACCATCGTGGCGTCGCCGCCGAGCTTGGCCAGGCCCGCCGCCGCGAAGACCGCGACGAGCCCGATCCGCACGGTCCAGTGGGCCACCGTCCCGATGGTCGACCCGGGTCGCCGTCGGGTCCCGGTCGTCGTCATCGCCGGCTCCTCCTCGGCCCGGGATCAGCCGGCGAGCAGGGCGTCGAGGCGCTGGTAGCCCTGCCGCACCCCGCTCTCCATGCCGCTGGCCAGGAAGCCGTCCCGGCCCTCGAAGGAGTCGACGAGCGAGGTGGCGGTGAGCCGGGTGCGCCCACCGGGGAGCTCCTCGAGCACGAGCTTCTCCAGTGCGACGCCGTCCGGGAAGCCCTCGTAGGTGAAGGTCTGCACGATGAGCTCGGGGGAGCGGACCTCGTGGAAGCAGCCGTGGAAGCCGTGCTCCTCACCGCCCTGGACGTGCACGTAGCGGTACGAGCCACCGGTGCGGCAGTCGTAGTGGTCGATCCGCGACTCGATGCCGTTCGGGCCCTGCCACTGCACGACCAGGGCCGGGTCGGTGTGCGCGCGGAACACCTTCTCCCGGGGGGCGTCGAACTCGCGGGTGATCCGGACGAGCGGGACGTCCGGGTCGGCGACGATCTGGGTCTCTCGGGTGTTGGTGCTGGTCATGACGGGCCTTCCTGTCCAGGGGTGGGGGAGACGTCGTCCGGCATGGCAGCCAGGACGTCGTCGAGCCGGCGGTAGCGCTGCTCGGCTGCACGCCGGTAGCGCTCGATCCACTTCGTCATCAGGTCGAAGACCTGCGCCTCCAGGTGCACCGGGCGGCGCTGGGCCTCCCGGCTGCGGCTGACGAGGCCGGCGTCCTCGAGCACCTTGAGGTGCTTGGACACCGCCTGCAGGCTCACCTCGTAGGGGGCGGCTAGTTCGTTGACCGTGGCGTCGCCGAGGGCGAGCCGGGCCACCATGTCGCGCCGGGTGGGGTCGGCCAGGGCCGAGAACACCCGGGACAGGGCATCTGCCGCCACGACACCCCCTCTTGTTGTCAACCGATCGGTTGATGACGAGGGTGGACCTCCGTCGAAGGCTTGTCAACCACCTGGTTGAACAGATGCCCGGCACGCCGTCTGGCGGCGCCGGTCAGGAGCTGGTGTCCGCGGTCCGCAGCTCGGCCAGCGACAACCGGCCGGTCACGAGGTCGTCGGCGAGGTCGTCGACGACCCGACCGGTGGTGAAGGCGTGCGCCCGGAGCACGGCCAGGGCGTCGGCGGTGTCCAGGCCCAGGGCGACGTTCACCATGCCGGTCGCCTGCCAGACCCGCGCGCGGCTCGAGGCGTCCGGCCCGTCCCACCAGCCGCGTTGCGCCCCCGTCGCCGGGGCGCCGGTCACGGTGGCTGCCATCGCCCGGGTCAGCGCCTCGGTCACCTGCACGACGTCGTCCCGGTCGGTGGCCGGCAGCGTGGCCGGCTCACGCACCCAGAGGTCGAGGACGACCAGGGGCCCCAGCGGCGGTGGCAGTGGCACCGACAGGACGCCGCGGAACGGCGTCTCGCCGATCAGCGAGGCGTGCAGCTCCGGCCAGTTGCGGGCGATGTCCGCCGCATCGAAGGCGATGACGCGGCCGTCGTCGTGCGCGCGCAGGCACGGGCCGGCCCCGTGGGTGAACTGCAGGCGCTCGGCCAGGGAGGCGGCCGGGTCGCTCGCGCCGATCGGCATGCGCCGGCCGTGCACGTCGTGGACGCTCAGCCCCGCGCCGTCGATCGGGAGGGCGGCGACGCACGCCTGGGTGAGCCGGACGGCGAGCATCTCCGGACCGCGCAGTTCGGGCGGGGGCAGCTGACCCAGTGCGGCGGCGAACCGCTGGGCCGCAGGGCTGGTGCCGGTCATGACGACTCCTGTCCGAGGGGTGCGGGCGGCGCACGGCCAGCCTGCTGCCCGCAGCCACCGCGCACCACCGGAGGGCGGTCAGCCGAAGGCGTCGAGCCCGAGGTGGACGGCGAGGGCCAGCCCGGCGACGGCGATCAGCCGGCGGAGCAGCGTCTGCGGCACCCGGCGGACCACCCGCGGGCCGAGCCGGCCGCCGAGCAGGAAGCCGATCGCCAGGGGGAGGGCGGCCAGCCAGGCGACGTCGGCGAAGAAGGCGTAGCCCACCGCGGCGACCCCGTTGGCCAGCCCCAGGACGACGTTCTTCAGGGCGTTGCTGCGCGGCACGCCCTCGCCGGTGCCCAGCAGGTACATCGCCAGCAGCACGACGCCGGCGGCAGCTCCGAAGTAGCCGGCGTAGACGGAGGCCCCGAAGGTGCCCAGCACCAGGCCCCAGTGGTCGCGGTGCCGCTGCCCGGCCGCCGCACCCTCGGCGGCCAGCTCACGGGGCGGGCGCTGGACGAGGATGGCGACCGAGGCCCCGGCGATCAGGAAGGGCACCAGCCGCTCGAAGGCCGCTGCTGAGGTGAGCAGCAGCAGGACCGCACCGGCGACGCCCCCGAGCAGTCCGGCGGCCCCCAGCCGGACCAGCCGGTCCCGTTGGCCGGTCAGCTCCGGTCGGGACGCGCTCACCGCGCCGACGCCGCTGAGCACCAGCGCCACGGTGTTGGTCACGTTGGCCGCCACCGGCGACAGGCCGGTGGCCAGCAGCGCGGGGTAGCTGATCAGGGACGCCAGCCCGGCGATGCTGCCGATCAGCCCGGCGCCCAGCCCGGCCAGCGCCAGGAGCCCGAACTCCAGGACGCTCATCGGCGGAGCAGCACCCAGATCGCGATCAGCCCGAGCACCACGATCGCGGTCCGCAGCAGCGCCGCGGGCAGCCGCCGTCCGAACGTCGACCCGACGTACCCGCCGACCAGCGCACCGGCGGCCACCAGGGCGGCCGCGCGCCAGTCGATCCGCTCCGCCGCCACCACCACGTAGGCCAGCGCCGCCACCGCGTTGACGGCGAGGGTCAACACGTTCTTGATCGCGTTGAGCCGGTGCAGCGGCTCGCGGAGCAGCAACCCGAAGATGCCGATCTGCAGCACCCCCTGGCTGGCGGCGAAGTAGCCGCCGTAGGTGCCGGTCGCGTAGGCGCCGGCGAACAGCCCGGCCAGCCGGCGGGGGCCGATCCCCTGCTCCTCCTCGACGGTGCCCGCCCGGGCCCGGCGCGCGGCCAGCCGGCGTTGCAGCAGCGGCTGGACGGCGACCAGCACGACGGCCAGCCCCACCAGCGCCGGGACGATCGCCTCGAACGCCGAGGCAGGCAGGTGCAGGAGCAGGAAGGCGCCGGTCAGGGCCCCGAGCACCGACGCCGGGAGCAGCTGCAGCAGCAGCCGGCGTTGACCCCGCAGCTCCCTGCGGTAGCCGATCGCCCCGGTCAGGTTGCCGGGGACCAGGCCCAGGGAGTTGGTGATGGTCGCGGTCACCGGGGGCAGTCCGACGGCCAGCAGCACCGGGAAGGTGACCAGCGTGCCGGAGCCGACGACGGCGTTGATGCCGCCTGCGGCCAGCCCGGCGGCGGCCACCGCGACCATCTCCCACGCCGTCATGCCCGCATCGCCGCGAGGGTGTCACAGCGGCCTCGTGTGAGCCCGCGCACGGCGGTCAGGCCGGGGTGAGCGCTCCGGTGCTGACCGGCGGCGGGGAGCCGGCGACCCGCACCCGGTTCTTGCCCGCCGCCTTGGCCGCGTACATCGCCAGGTCGGCCTGCTGCAGCGTGCTGGTCCAGGAGGCGCCGGGCAGCACGCACGCGGCGCCCACGCTGGCGCCCACCCGCGCCGTGCCGGCACCCAGCTGGACCGGTGCGGACGCGACCTCGACCAGTCGCCGGCCCAGCGTCTCGGCCTCCCCGGCATCGGCGGCGTGCACCAGGACGGCGAACTCGTCGCCGCCCAGCCGGGCGCACAGGCCAGGCGCACGGACGACGCCGGCCAGCCGTGCGCCCACCGCGCGGAGCAGCTCGTCGCCCGCCGCGTGCCCCAGCCGGTCGTTGACCAGCTTGAAGTCGTCGAGGTCGACGAAGAGCACCCACGGGTCGCCGTCGGCGTCGGAGGTCGCTGCCGCCAGCGCGGCGGAGAAGGTGCTGCGGTTCGCCAGGCCGGTGAGGGCGTCGGTGCGCGCCTGCACCTCCAGCTCGCGGTAGGCGCTGGTCGCCCGCACGGCGAGGGCGGCCTGGTTGACCAGCGACTGGATCAGGGCCACGCCCTCGAGGTGCAGCACGCTGCCGCCCAGCAGGAGGTACCTGCCCGGCTCGTCCGGCATCGGGATGGCCGCCCAGCACCGCGCTCCGCCGGACGACACGATGAGCTGCTGGGGAGCCGCGATGCGCCGGGGGTTGCGGGCGGTTGCGGCGGCCAGGCCGGCGGCGACCGGGGTGCGGTCGAGGGTGTCGGGCAGCTGCTGGACCAGGCCGGCGCACCGCTGCACGACCAGGTGTGTCCCGTCGTCCTCGATGACGACCATGGACAGCCCGGGGGTGATCCGGCAGATGTGCTCCGCGGCCTCCCAGCCACGCTGCCTGATCTGCGCGACGTCGGTGACGCCGAGCAGCTGGGTGGTCAGCCGGGCGAGCGTGGCGTCCCAGGCCTGCGCCTGCCGGTGTTCCTGCAGCACCGCGGCCAGGTGCCGGGCGACCACGGCGAGCAGGGGCGCGATCGGGAGTGCGCCGAGCAGCGGGGCGGCCGGGGCAGCGCCGGCGTGCCCGGGGACGACCTCCCACAGCAGGAGTGCGGCGACCAGGCCGGCGCACTGGGCGGCCGTGTAGGCCCAGGTCTCCCACGTGCGGCCGTAGACGGCGCGGAACCACAGCGCGGAGAAGGTCACGCCGAGGGCCACCGCGGGCACCGGCGAGGCCAGGGCGAACACGCAGACGGCCACAGCGTCGAGGAGGTCCAGGGCGATCGACCCGCGACGGGCCGTGTAGCGGTGCAGCCAGGAGGCGAGCAGCGCGGCCACGGACACCGCGACCGCCGTCAACCGCCACGTGCCTGCGCCCGCCACGGCGCCGAACGAGGTGAGCACCAGGGAGACGACGGCGCAGGTCCCGAACAGCCAACGGGTGCGCTCGACCAGGTCGGCGGGGCGACGGAAGACCGACCGGTGCATCGCCGGGAGTGGGGGCATGTCGGTCCTCGTCGTCGGGCCCGGCTCCGCTCGCCGGTGCGTCCACCCAGGTCTTCGGCGTCGGAGGGCGGGACCTGGATCCCCCGATCGGGTCGCCCGCGCCGTCGGTGCCTTGCCTGACCACTGCCGGCCTCGGGGGCGGCGTGGACAGCCCCCGCACGGGTGAGGAGAGTGCGGGTCGTGCCCTCAGCCCCTCCCTCGTACTGTTTCGTCACCGTCTGGCGGGTGCCCGGCACGATCGCCGAGGTGCGGGCGGTGCTCAGCGACAGCGCTGCCCTGCCGCGGTGGTGGCCGGCGGTCTACCTCGACGTCGTGCCGGTCGCTGACGGCGGGCCGGACGGGGTCGGGCGCACGGTCGAGGTCTTCACCACCGGATGGCTGCCCTACACGCTGCGCTGGACGCTGCGGATCACCGAGACGATGACCGACACCGGGTTCGCCCTCGCCGCGGTCGGTGACCTGGTGGGCAACGGTCGCTGGACCTTCGCGCAGGAGGGGCCGGAGGTGGTGATCACCTACGACTGGCAGGTGCGCGCGGCCAAGCCGCTGCTGGCCCGGCTCAGCTGGCTGCTGCGGCCGGCGTTCGAGGCCAACCACCGGTGGGCGATGGCCCGCGGCGAGGAGAGCCTGGCGCTGGAGCTCCGCCGCCGGCGCGACCCGACCGCCGTCGTCCCACCGCCACCCGGCCCGACCTTCCGGCGGGCGCCCGACTGACTGCGCGGCCTACCGCGACATTGCACGCGCTGTGGACGCATCGCTCGCGCTGCAGCACGTGTACTGCGGCCGAAGCGCGTGCAATGCCGGTCCTGGCCCTCAGTCCTTGCGGCCGGCGTCGACCAGCCGCATGACCAGCACGCCCTCCTCGTCGGAGGCATCCAGGTCGATCTCGGCGTCGAAGCCCCAGTCGTGGTCGCCGGCCGGGTCGTCGAGGATCTGCCGCACCCGCCACAGCCGCGGCTCGGACCTGTCCACGATCAGCAGGGCCGGGCCGCGGGCGTCGCCGCCGGTGTTGAGGTCGGCGTGCTCGGCGAAGTAGGCCTGCACGACCTCGCCCCACCGCTCGGCGTCCCAGCCGGCGGCGGAGTCGAGCTCGCCGAGGTCGTACCAGCGCCGCCGGGCGATGAGCTCGACCCGGCGGAACAGCGCGTTGCGGATCATCGCGGTGAAGGCCCGCTCGTTGCCGGTCAGCGGGCGGGGCCGGGCCGGGACGGCGACCGGGGCGTCCAGCGGCTGGTCGGCGCTGGTCAGCTGCTCCCACTCGTCCAGCAGTGAGGAGTCGACCTGGCGCACCAGCTCACCCAGCCACTCGACGATGTCGGTGACCTCCTCGGTGCGGGCGTCGGCGGGCACCCCGGAGCGCAGCGCCTTGAAGGCGTCGGACAAGTAGCGCAGCACCGCCCCTTCGGAGCGGGTCAGCCCGTAGTGGTTCACCAGCTCTCGGAACGTCATCGCCTGCTCCCACATGTCCCGGACGACGGACTTGGGGGAGAGCTGCGCGTCGCGCGCCCACGGGTTGCCGGCGGAGTAGATCTCGAAGGCGTGGTCGAGCAGCTCCTTGAGCGGCTGCGGGTAGGTGATCTCCTCCAGCAGCTCCATCCGCTCCTCGTACTCGATGCCCTCGGCCTTCATCTGCGCCACGGCCTCGCCCTTGGCCTTGTTCAGCTGCGCGGAGATGATCTGGCGCGGGTCGTCCAGCGTGGCCTCGATGACCGAGACGACGTCCAGGGCGTAGGTGTCGTTGCCCTCGGCGTCCGGGCCGGGGGTGAGCAGGTCGATCGCGGCGAGTGCGAACGTCGACAGCGGCTGGTTGAGCTGGAAGTCCGGCGGCAGGTCCAGGGTCAGCCGGTAGCGGCGACCGTCGGGCTCGGGCACCTCGAGCCGCTCGATGACCCCGGCGGTGACCAGCGACCGGGCGATGCCGATCACCTCGCGGACGTGCCGCAGCTGGCGGGAGCGGGGCTCGTGGTTGTCGGTGAGCAGGTGCCGCATCGCCGCCACCGGGTCGCCCGGCCGGGCCAGCACGTTGAGCACCATGCCGGTCGACACCCGGAAGTGGCTGCTCAGCGGCTCGGGGTCGGCGTTGATCAGCCGCTGCTGGGTCGACTCGTTCCACGGCACCATGCCGTCGGGCACCTTGCGGCGCACCAGCTTGCGGCGCTTCTTCGGGTCGTCGGCGACCTTGGCGAACTGCTTGAGGTTCTCCACCTCGTGCTCGGGCGCCTGGACGACGACCGTGCCGGCGGTGTCGTAGCCGGCCCGGCCGGCCCGCCCGGCGATCTGGTGGAACTCCCGGGCGTTGAGCAGCCGCGTGCGGGTGCCGTCGTACTTGCTCAGGGCGGAGAACACCACGGTGCGGATCGGCACGTTGATGCCCACGCCCAGGGTGTCGGTGCCGCAGATGACCTTGAGCAGCCCTGCCTGGGCCAGCTGCTCCACCAGGCGCCGGTACTTGGGCAGCATCCCGGCGTGGTGGACGCCGATGCCGTGCCGCACCAGCCGGGACAGCGTCGTCCCGAACGCGGAGGAGAACCGGAAGCCGCCGATCAGATCGGCGATCGCCTGCTTCTGCTCCTTGGTGGAGACGTTCACGCTCATCAGCGCCTGGGCGCGCTCCAGCGCCGAGGCCTGGGTGAAGTGGACGACGTAGACCGGCGCCTGCCGGGTGTCCAGCAGCTCCTGGATCGTCTCGTGCATCGGCGTCGTCGCGTAGTAGTGGTGCAGCGGGACCGGGCGCTCGGCGTGGGCGACCAGCGCGGTGGGCCGGCCGGTGCGGCGGGTGAGGTCCTCCCGGAGCGTCGTGACGTCGCCGAGGGTGGCGCTCATCAGCAGGAACTGGGCCTTCGGCAGCTCGATCAGCGGCACCTGCCAGGCCCACCCGCGATCGGGGTCGCCGTAGAAGTGGAACTCGTCCATCACGACCAGGCCGATGTCGGCGTCCGGCCCCTCGCGCAGCGCGATGTTGGCCAGCACCTCGGCGGTGCAGGCGATGATCGGTGCGTCGGCGTTGACGCTCGCGTCGCCGGTGAGCATGCCGACGTTCTCCGCGCCGAAGACGCCGCACAGGGCGAAGAACTTCTCGCTCACCAGCGCCTTGATCGGTGCGGTGTAGAAGCTGACCCGGTCGGAGGCGAGTGCGGCGTACTGGGCGCCGGTGGCCACCAGCGACTTGCCCGACCCGGTCGGGGTGGCCAGGACGACGTTGGCGCCGCTGACCAGCTCGATCAGCGCCTCCTCCTGCGCCGGGTACAGCGGCGTGCCGGAGGCCTCGGCCCACTCGGCGAACCGGGCGAAGACCGCGTCCGGGTCGTCGCCCAGGGCGAACAGCTCCGAGAGGTCGCCGGGGTCGGCGATCAGCGTCGGCGCGTCCGGCGAGGGCAGTGCGGCGGCGGGGGAGTCGGTCGGGGTCGAGTCGGTGCCGGCAGGAGAAAGCGTCATCGTGGTGAACAGCGTGCCCGACGCCCCGGACGTTCCCGCACGGACGCCGCCGTCCGACGGCTCCGTGCGGCCCAGGTCACAGTTCGGTCACGAAGACTCAAGCGCGGGACTGGAACCGGCCGATACTGGTCACCGGGTGAACAACAGGTGAACGGAAGGTGGATCGGACATGCGTGAGAGTCGTTGCCCGGAGTGTCGTTGGGTGCCCGTCGTGGACGGTGCCGGTCGTCGTCACCTGGAGATGCGGTGGGACCGTCCCGGCAGTGCCGTCGTCGCGTTCCCCGGCTCGGGTCTGACCAGCCGGGCTGCCTGACGGTCGAAGAGGTCCGGTTCGTCGCTCCGCCGCAGGGGTAGGCGCGAGCACGACGCGGCACCGGGCCGGCGCGGAGGATGCGCCGGCTGCGTGAGCAGAGCGCTGGGGTGCCGCCGCCCGGACCGCAGGAGGTACCACCGTGTCGTCACCCCGCCCCGAGTCCCAGCCCGAGCAGCAGCAGACCCCGCCCGGCACGCTCGGCCAGATGGACCCCAAGCCCGACCACGGCGAGGAGAGCTACCGCGGCTCCGGGAAGCTGACCGGGAAGCGCGCCGTGATCACCGGCGGCGACAGCGGCATCGGCCGCGCCGTGGCGATCGCCTTCGCTCGCGAGGGCGCCGACGTCCTCATCGCCTACCTCGACGAGCACGAAGACGCCCGGGAGACCGCGAAGTACGTCGAGGACGCCGGCCGGAAGTGCGTGCTCGTGCCCGGGGACCTGGCTGACCGAGCGCACGCCAAGACAGTCATCCCGAAGGCTGTCGACGAGCTGGGCGGGATCGATGTCCTGGTCAACAACGCCGCCTTCCAGATGACCCACCAGACC
>NZ_JAAKGN010000015.1:0-54025 GCF_011039295.1 Modestobacter sp. KNN46-3
CGCGATCACTGATCGCCTACGACCACTGACCCTTGGAATAGGTCATCTAGGCACATCGCCAGGTGCAGGTCCGTCGGATCCACGTCCTCCGATTCGGCCACGATGGTGTGCAGTTCGACGAGATTGCCGATGGCCAAGCGGTCGGGCTCGAGCGGGAGGTCGTCGACCGGGATGAGCAGGTGGACCATCGTGCCGTCGGCCCGGAGCCAAGCGAGGAACAGCCGGCGACAGGACGGCGGACCGTCGAGGTGGAGCAGGTTGCGCCACCGCTCGGTGAGCTCGGCTTCGCTGGTCACCGGGATGTCGGGGTGCGGTCGGGTTTGCATGGCGGAGGACTCTGCCGCGCACAGGTCTCTCGCCGCTGGCGTTGTCCACAGGCGGGCGAATGGTGCCGTTAACTGGTCGCATGGACGACGTCGTTGCCGCCTTGCGCGGCCTGCCCGTACCGCTGGCCGAGGCCGCAGCCGATGTGCCGGCGGCGCCCGGGCTGTACGCCTGGTGGGGGCGGTTCGGAGCGCTGCCCGGGATTTCCGGGCCGCGGCACGAGACGGCCGATCTGCAGCTGCTGTACGTGGGGACAGCTCCGAACGGGGCGACGTCGCAGGCGACGTTGCGCAGCCGGGTGGTGGGGGACCACATCCGCGGGACGACCGGCTCGTCAACGCTGCGCCGGTCGCTGGCCGCGTTGCTCAGCGAGCAGCAGGGCTGGCGGAGCCGGTGGACGACCCGACCGGTGCTGGTCAACGCCGACGAGCTGCGGCTGTCGGAGTGGATGGCGGAGCGGCTGCAGCTGACCTGGGCGGAGCACCCCGAGCCGTGGACGGTCGAGGCTCAGCTGATCGCCGACCTGGAGCCACCGCTCAACCAGGCCGACAACCGGGATCACCCGCTGCACCCGTTCGTCCGGGAGGCCCGGACGCGCTGGCGCGAGGCGGCGAGATCCGGCGGGTGACCCGGACGCCGTTGTGCGCTCGATGTCGGTTCGACCGGGGTGGACCGACACCGAGCGCACAACGGCGCACGGCTCAGGGACGGCGAAGGGCGGCGGCGCCGGCGAGGGCGAGCTGGGCACCGACCAGGGCGAGGCCCAGCCACATCAGCGACGGCGACGTCCCGCCGTGGTGCGCGTGCACCGGTGAACCGCCCATCAGCTGCGCGTGCAACGCCAGCATCCCGGCGTCCACGAGCGCGGTGAACCGCCACACCGACCCGGTGGGCCACCGCCACAGGTGCCACGCGCACGGCAGGCAGGCCGCCGCCATCAGCACCATCACCACCGACCCGAGCGAGCCGTCGACCAGCAGCAGGTGCACCGCCGCCGACGCCACCGCCAGCCCGGCGGCCACCCGGCCGAGGGCCAGCGCCCTCGGCCGGGCCACCAGGACGGCGGAGCTCACGAACAGTGCCCCTCGCCCGTCGCGCAGTGCGAGGACGTGGACTTCGGGACACCGAGCGCCGGGTTCTTGTCGAAGAAGCCGACCGGCTTGAGCGTGAAGCCGCTGTAGTCGGTGGGCATGACCGGCCAGTCCTCGGGGCGCGGGAAGTGGGTGAGCCCGAAGGTGTGCCACAGCACGACGTCGGTGTCCTCCAGGGGAGCGTCGTCGGCGACGAAGGCGGGCAGGCCGCCGTCCCCGGGGTGCTGGTTGACGAAGTCGCCGGCCGGATACCGCTCGGCCGGGTCATAGGCGGTGACCCACAGGCTCTTGGTCGAGAACGCGGCGCGGGAGGCCACCGACGACGACTCGTCGGCGAGCAGCACCGGCGAGGCCTCCGGGTGCAGCGCGTACCCGACCGGCTGGCCCAGCCGGTTGCGCACCGAGGGGTTGACGATGTGCCAGGTCCGCCCGACGGTGGCGTCGGTGAGCCGGGCGGCGTCCAACTCGTGAGTCAGCGGGGTCAGCTTGCGGGTGAAGGCGTTGCCGTACGGGTTGGTCTCGCTGATCGGCACCCGGACGGCGTCCACCTCGTGCACCGTGTTGTCGACCCCGTCCACCGCCATGTCCAGCCGCGCGGAGAACAGGTGCTGGTGGAACGGCGCCCCCAGGCCCGGGGCGATCTCGGTGGCGTACGGGTGCTCGTCGCCGCGGTAGGCGGAGGTGAAGACGATCCCGGTGGCCTTGGACTCCAGCTGGATGGTGCCGTCGGTGTAGAGGTACCAGTAGAAGCCGTAGTCGTAGTTGCCGATCGTGGTGAAGAAGCTGATCACCAGCCGCCGCGACCGCCGGGTCTCCAGCATCCCGTTGAAGATGTCGCTGTGCTTCCAGGCGACGCCGTAGTCCTCCTCGTGGAGGCAGACGGCGTTCTTGATGGTGCGCGGGTTGCCGTCCTCGTCGGCGAGCACACCGTCGAAGTAGTGGATCTCGCCGAGGCAGTCGCAGCCGAGCTCGAGGGAGTTGGTGTAGCGGGCGAAGAGGTACTCGCCGGTGTCGAAGTAGTTCTGCCAGAACCGCACCGGTGAGGGGTCGGCGTAGGGCACGACCATCTCGCTGATCGAGGCGCGGTGGACGACCGAGCGGCCGTCGATGGAGACCTGGTTGAGCGTCAGCCCCTCGCGGGCGTCGAAGCCGACCCGCACCTCCCAGCCGGCCCAGCGGATGACGTCGTCGTCCACGGTGAAGCTGCGGCCCTCGGGCTGGGCGATCTCGATCGGCTTGAGGTCCCGGACGACGTCCGGAGTGAGCTCGGCGCGCTCGGCCGGGACGGGCAGGTCGAAGTGGTCCTGGACGTCGAGGGCCACGCCGCGGGTAACGTCGACGAACGCGACGACGCCGTCCACCGGGTGCGCCCAGGGGAGGTCCTCGGGGTCGGCCTGGTGGAAGCCGAGCACCCGGACGACGCGGTGCCCGTGCTCGTCGGGGAAGTAGGAGCCGGCCGACAGCGGCACCGACCGGACGTCCGCGACGTCCAGCCCGCGCTTGCTCATCGCCGCGACCCAGCGCTCGTCGGCGGCGAGGATCGGCTCGATCGCCTCGAACTCGGCGTCCAGGATCGGCACCTGGCCGTCGACCAGGGCGTCGATCGGCTTGTTCTCGACGACCGCGCCGGCGGTGATCGACACGGTGAGGTCGGCGCCGTTGCCGGTGGCGCGGTCGAGCAACAGCACGCGCGCCTTGCGCTCGATCGGGTCGCCGGGCGACCAGGCCAGGACGACGGACTTGTGCGGCTCGTCCAGGCCGACGTAGACGAACTTCGTCTGCTCACCGACCAGGCCGGCCTCGGCGACGATCGACCGGATCGCGGTGAACTCCTCGGCGCTCAGCCGGGACAGCGGGTGCGTGGCGGTGGTGACGGGAGCGGTCATGGTCATGGGTCAGGCCTCCAGGTTCGAGTCGGTCAGAGCAGCGGCTTCCGGGCGGGCCCGGGCGAGGACGGGGCCGGCGAGCAGGGTGGCGAGCAGCAGGACTCCGGCGGCGACGCCGAGGGTGGTCGACTCGCCCATCAGCAGGGGCAGGTTCTGCACCAGGACGACGAGGACGGCGGCCAGCCCGAGGAACCCGAGGCCGGGTGCGATCAGCGTCTGCCAGGGGCGGGTGTCGACCTTCGTGCGGCGGAAGAAGACGAGCACCGCCGCGCAGGTGAGCAGCATCAGGGCCACGATCCCCACGGTGGCGATCCCGGGAATCGGGAGGTACCCGACTGTATCGGGCCTGCGGGTCACATAGGTTCCGGAAACGGGGGCAAGCAGCACTGCACCCTTCTCAAAGGGCGGTGTCCCGACACTCCCGCTCATTGCCCTCAATGAACCCAACTTCGGTGTGCCTGACGTACCCTTCATCGGTCGACCAGCTAAGGAGTGTCGTGGCCAATCTGCGTGTCTTTATCTCAAGCACGGCCTTCGACTTGTCCGTCTTGCGATCGTCGCTGCGCACTTTCGTAGGCGGCTTGGGTTACGACCCGGTTCTCAGTGACTACTCGGACGTCCTCTATGACCCCAGGGAACACGCTCATAAAAGTTGCCTCGCTGAGGTTCGGACCTGCGACATGGTCATCCTGGTGATTGGTTCCCGCTTTGGAAGCGATCTTGATCCATCGGTTATGACTGATTCATTGCAGGACCTAGATGTTGATCGCCTTCTAGACGGCGATGATGGAGCTCGTCTTTCAATAACGCAAGCCGAGGCGCTGACTGCCGCGTCGGAGGGGATCCCCCTGTTTGCGTTCGTTGATGCCGGCGTTTATCACGACTATGCCGTGTACCAGCGGAACAAGGGTCAGTCATTCGCTAAGCAGATCGTGTACCCGTCAATCTCGCAGGAGGGTACGGCTGAACCGATCTTCAATTTTATCGATTACCTGCAGGGCCGGTCCTTCAATAATGCCGTCATTGGGTTTGAGCGCATTGAAGAGATCGTCGAACACTTGCGAAAGCAGTGGGCTGGGCTCTTTCAACGAATGCTCGCTGAGGCACGCACGCGTAACGATGACACTTTTCGTATCGACAGATTGGCTGATCAGTTTGAGGACTTGAAGACCGCTCTGCTAACAACGGTGGGGGACGCCAGTAGTCGGGCAGTGGCCAAGGCGGTGATCCGGTATCGGCGACTTTTCGACTTTTTGCGGTCGCTACCGAACGCCGGTCGTCCCATGCGTGGCGCGGTTATCGCTGGGAACTCTCCCTTCTGGGACCTGTTAAGAGAGACCGCGGGGGTCATTGGCGTCACCGAGGAGGAAGGGGAGAGTCGGCAAACAAATATGTGGAGCTGTCGACTCCAGTTAGAGGATGGTCAGGAGCTCTTGTCCAGATTCAGTCCGTCGATGCTAGGGCGACTAGAGTCAGACTGGCAAAATTTTCTTGCTCTTTCGTCGGCTGATCGTGAAGTCGTATATGACGCCCTGTTGGACACTGAGGACCGCATCGGCCCGTCGCTCGTTCGTCGAGCGGTCAAGAGAAGCATCGGAGCATCGACCGATGCTAACTCAGCTCCTTCGGCATCTACGGTTGGCGATCAGGCCGAGGTGGCAAATGTTACAGCCCCTCCGGGCTGAAGTGTCCTGCCTTCTTCTCTTCTCGTGAACGTTGCTACTTCGCTTGAGCATCATGTTGGAGAAATTCGGAGACCGAATGGCTGTTGCGGTGGAAGCAGCGGCTGGGGCCGGTGGCTCGCCGCCCGGGTCGGTGCCGTGCCCTTCACCGCCCAGTAGGTGCTGCGTCGTCGCCCGCTGGCTGCACCGTCTGTCCCACACCGACCGGGTCGCCGGTGAATCCGTCCGCTGCAACGAACACGACCGGCGCGGGGCGCTGCTGCACGTGGAAGCGAGAAGCTGGGCAACGGCTGGCCCAGTCGCTGGGACTGGTCGAGCTGGACCTCTTTCACGCTGGCCGCTGGCGTTAACCGGCACCGCCCACCCATCACCCGCTGGACCAACCTCTCCCGGTGATTACAGCTAGATCAATGTGCCCGTGAGGCGCAGGACAGCAACGACCGTGTCGGCGCAATCGTCGAGCATCGACGGAAACCGTGGCTTCGCGGACAAATTGCCACGGGGCGTCGTCTGCGCGAGCAAGACCTCGCCGGTCTCTTCGAGGACGGCGTGGACCTTATGTTCCAGGTACTTGATGTCGTCGCTGCTGAACTGCTGCTGACCACCGCTCCGCACCAGAAGTGCTCGCCGCCACTCGGGCTTGGACTGGCGATGGCTACTGAGGCGACCCAGGAAGTCCTCGCTGAGTCCCACGTAGGCCCACGGGCGAACGATCAGAGTGGTCGTCAGAGTTCGCTCGTTACCCGTCCGGGCTGACGACTGCTGCAGGTCGGTGCCGGTCAGGACGTAGATGCCCGGAACGCCGGCCCAGTCGCTTCCCGGGTCCACGTGTCGTGGCGTCTGCTCCATGGCCAGTGCCGGGTGCGGACAGCTGATCCGCGCGCGACCTTGACCGTCGAGCTCGATGTCGAGCTGGGCGACCGCTCGCGGCCGCGGGGCAGGCGCGATGCGCACCTCAGGAGCCTCGTGCGCGCGCAGGGTCGTCGGCGTCGAGGTGGGTCGCTGGGAAGCGCCATTCGGAGTCAACGGTTCCAGCGCCGTCAGGAAACCACGGAACTCGGCCTCCACGGCGGTCGGGCGGAAGACCGTCGACAACGAGCCCATGGTGTTGGCAGCCGCTTCGCTGATGTCGTCTCGCTGAAAGCGCCCCAGCCACTCCACCGCCCGCCGATGGGGACCGGAGAGCGGTGCATCGGGAATGTGTTGGTAGGGCCCGGTGACGCGCGCGACGAGGTAGTCCCGGTTGGTGGCGGTCAGTCGAGGGACGATCACGATGTCCCCGACCGAAATCCGATAGCCGAACGAGATCAGCTGAGTCGCGTGGCTGCGGTTCACCGGGGACGTCACTCGGGCTTTGATCTTCTCCTCGTCGGTGCGCGCCAGATCATCGGGCGCGAAGTCGACGAAGTTGATCGCGACGTAGGAGTTGTCGATGAACTCCTGAGCGAACCGCGCCTTGAGTCCGGCTCGCACGACCCACATCTCGTCACTCATCGAAGTCTCCCGCTTGGTGGGTGCTCAAGCCGCGTTGTCCGCGTGTTTGCGGCGCGCCGCCCGATATGTCTCAGGCATCACGACCTGCCATGCGGCCTGCGCCAGCTGAGGATCTTCCAGCAGCCGTTTGAGCAACTGCATGGATGCCTCTTGCCGGTCGTAGAGGGCCCCGACCATCTGGTCGTGCTTGAGCGTCAAACCGAACTGTTCCTCGGTGTTGTCGGCTGCGCGCTGCTGCACCGCGGGGTCGTCCGAGAGAGCGCTCGGCAGTCCGATGTAGATCTCCAGCGCGTCCTGTTCGGAGATGTCGATGTCGAACAGGCTGTTGAACTGCTGGATGAGCTCTGACAAGCGGATCTTCAGCGCCTCCTCCACAGAGCTACCGCGCCCGCCGCCGGTGAAGCCCGCGATCTCGCCGTCGTCCTGGCCCGCGACGTTGCTCCCAGAGCTCACCGTGCCGCTCTGGTGGCCCAGGAACTCCAGCGCAGTGTCACCCAGGTCGATCTCCCCACCAGCGGGCCCGGGTGCCTTGATCTTCGCCAGTAGCAGCTTGGCGTAGAGGTACAGCGACTCAAGCTCCGGATCGGTGAACGGCACGACCTGGCCGAGGAAGGCGTACGCCCGGACGAATGCCTTGAGTGCGTCGCGGAGGTCGGTGAGCTCGTGCTCGGGCAGGTCGTGCGCCCGGACGACGGCCGGGTCGACGTTCGCCGACACCACGGCGTGCGTCGCAGAGCTGCCCGAAAGCAGGGCCGCCACGGCCGCCTGCTGCTCGTCGGGGTGGATGACGTTGTGGGACTCGATCCGGGTGAGCAGGTTGTAGAGCAGGTTCGGGTCGGTCTCCTCGGTCCACGTGGTCTCGAAGAACGGCGCGAACTCCTCCTTCATCTCCTCCGCGGTGTTCACGAAGTCCAGGACGAAGGTGTCCTCCTTGCCCGGCGCGGTCCGGTTGAGGCGGGACAGCGTCTGTACCGCCTTGACCCCGGCCAGCCGCTTGTCCACGTACATCGTGTGGAGCAGCGGCTCGTCGAACCCGGTCTGGTACTTCTCCGCGACGATCAGCAGCTGCCCTTCGTCGTGAAAACGCTGCTTGGTCTGCGACTCCGGGAAGCCGTTGAGGCTGGACTCGGTCATCGGCGTCTCTGTGGTGCCGTCCGGGTCGGTCAGCGACCCGGAGAACGCAACGACGGCGTGGACGTCGGAGATCGCGTTCTTGTCCAGGTAGGCGCGGATGGCCTGCACGTAGCGGACGGCGTGCAGGCGGCTGCGGGTGACCACCATGGCCTTGCTGCGCCCGCCGATCTTGCCGGCGGTGACGGCCTGAAAGTGCTTGACGATGATCTCGGCGCGCTGCTCCAAGTTGGAGGGGTGCAGGTCGACGAACCGCGCCAGTGCGACAGCCGCCTTTCCCTTCTCAACTTCGGGGTCGTCGCTGGTCAGCCCGTTGGCCAACCGGTAGTACCGCTTGTAGGTGAGGTAGTGCGCGAGGACGTCGAGGATGAAGCCCTCGTCGATCGCCTGCCGCATCGAGTACAGGTGGAACGCTTGGTGCTGGGTGGGGTCGTCGCTGCGTCGCTGACCGAACAGCTGCAGCGTCTTGGTCTTCGGTGTCGCGGTGAAGGCGAAGAACGACAGATTGCCCTGCTTCCCGCGCGCCCGGGCCGAGGCCAGGACGGCGTCGACCTCGGCGGCGAGTGCGTCCTGCCCGTCGACCTCCTCGTCCTCGGGGTCCAAGGCCGCGCCGAGCACCTTCTTGACGCTCTGCGCGGCGTCGCCGGACTGTGAGGAGTGCGCCTCGTCCACGATGACGGCGACCCGCTTGTCCTCGAGCTGGGTCGAGGCGATCACCGGGAACTTCTGCAGCGTGGTGATCACAATCTTGGTCTGCGTGTCGGTGAGCGCATCCCGCAGCTGCTCGGAGTTGCCGTCGATCCGCTTGAGCAGGCCCGGGACGTGCTCCAGCCCGGCGATCGTGGCTTGCAGCTGCTGATCCAGGATCTTGCGGTCAGTGATGACGACGACCTTGTCGAAGACCAGGGTGTCGACGCCGATGGCAGCGCCGGGGGCCAGCTCGGCCGGGTCGCCGGGGGTGTGCAGGTCGGCGAGGCGGTGGGCCAGCCAGGCGATGGAGTTGGACTTGCCCGACCCGGCGGAGTGCTGCAGCAGGTAGGAGTGCCCGGCGCCGTGGGTGGCGGCGTGTCGGGTGAGCTGCTGGACGACGTGCCACTGGTGGTACCGGGGGAAGAGCACGCTGCGGGTCTTGGTGCTCGAGTTCTCCTGGACGAACCGGTGCAGCACGTCCAGCCAGGTGTCGCGGGCCCAGACCTGCTCCCACAGGTAAGCGGTGCGATGCCCGTTCGGGTTGACCGGGTTGCCGGTGCTCCCGTTGCGGCCGGCACCTCCCGAGCCCTGGTTGAACGGGAGGAAGATCGTCTTTGCGCCGTCCAGCCGGGTGGTGAGGAACACCAGGTCGGGGTCGACGGCGAAGTGCGCGAGCGCCCGTTTGGCGAAAATGCGGTCCTTGGGGTTGCGCTGGGCTGGGTCCCGGTACTGGGCCTTCGCGTGCTCGACGGTCTGCCCAGTGAAGTGGTTCTTCAGCTCCGCAGTAGCGACCGGAATGCCGTTGACCGCCAGCATCAGGTCCAGGCTCTGGTGCGGTGACGACTCGCTGTGGTGCAGCTGCCGGTAGACCAGCGTCCGGTTCGCCGCGTACTTCACGGCCAGGTCGGGGGTGAGCCCGGTGGTCGGGCGGAAGAAGGCCAATCGCAGGTGGACGCCGTTCATCCGTACCCCGCGGCGCAGCACGTGGACGACGCCCATGGCATCGCACTCGCTCGCGATGCGCTGCAGCACCTTGGTTTGGGTGGTGGCGCCGAGCTGAGTGGTGAGCTTGGCGAGCTCTGTGGGCTGAGTGTCGTTGAGGAAGTCGAGCAGCTGGACCGGGTCGAGCCCAAGGGTGACGTTGAAGTCGTTGGGGGAGCCGTGCAGCCAGCCGCAGGTCAGAAGATGCGCCTCGATCGTGGCCTCGAAGGCGGCCTCGTTAGTGCCAGCCATCAACCCACGCTCCGAGCTGTGCTGACGTCGAACTGTCCGGTGACGGCAGCTGTGATCAACGCCTGCTTCCGCTCCTCGATGAGATCCGAGCGTCGAGCCAGGTGGGCTAGCGCTTCCTGGGTGGCCAGACCTTGGGCATCAAGCTCCTCGGCTATGGCTGCTTGCTTTTCCTGGGAGGGCAGGCCGACGGTAAGTCCCAGGTAGCGATTGCTATCGAGGTTTTGAATCCCGGTTGTCTGAGTTACGAATGGACCGTTTTGTCGCGTCTGGTACAGGGCGGCCATAACTAAAGCGGCAAAACGTGCATGGACGCTTCGCCTGGGGCGCAATACGGCGACAAAATTCGAACATACGGCTGGCTCGTCCGAGTCGTACGACACGGCGCATCCCACCGGCTTGTCGGCGGTCCCGCCGGACTTTTCTAATAAAACGTCCCCCCGGCGAAGCAGCCTGGGAGCTCGCTGAGTAGACGGCACACTTCTAACGGTCGGCGCGAGGTTGGCGACAAATCTGCCTCGATCAAAGTCGGCGACTCTAACGCATGAAATATCGTCCGGGCCGCCGCTTGGCTCGCCGCCCCAAATACCGTTGCGTTCGTAATCGAACAGGTGGCGTAAGGGGGTTTCCCGTCGCTCACCGGTGTTCCGCTCGAGTGTCAGGTGAGAAAGGCTCGTTCGGAAGCGTTCGAGCGAGAGGGAGCGTTGAGACCGGGTCTTCTGTTGCGTGTGATCCAGACGCGCGACCTGGTCGTCGAGAAAGTCGGCGATCCGCCGCTGCTCGTCCAGAGGGGGCGCGGGGATCTCCAACGCCTTCAAGTCTGGCATATAGATCGTCAGGTGCGTCGACCCATAGGCGATGCGCATAAGCTCTGGGCGCATGGCAGCAATGGAGAATAAGAGGTAGCGAGGCAGAAGCTCGGGCCCGGCAGTCCATGTCACGAACGCCTGCGTCGTAGCCATTGGCTTATCGGTGATTGTCAGCAGTCCGACAGAGGCGGTCCGACAAAACATCACGGTCTCGGCCGGATGGACGACGGCAGACGAGTTGGCTACGCCAAGATGACTCACGTGCTGAGCTGTTTCAGTGAGCGGCTCGAACTCTGATGGTCGCGCACTTAAGTCGGCCGCCGTAACCCACGGGATCGTGCAGTTCTCCCAGTATTCCGGTTTGGTTCGGTCAGGTGTGTGTCCGGTGCCCATCGCAGCTACACCGCGAAGCGGAACCATCGGCCAGTCCGCGCGAACGCCTTGGTACCAGTCGGAGAGGGGGTTCATCGCTTCAGTCCAGCCAGGAGCTGCTGGATCTGGACCTCAGTCGCATCCAGCTCAGCGTCAATCTCGGCCAGCGCTCGCGGCGACACGTGCTTGTAGAAGAATCGGGTGAATGGGATCTCGTAACCGACCTTAGTTCTCGAGTGGTCGACCCAGGCGTCGGGCACGTGCGGCAGCACATTTCGCGCGACGTAGGTATCGACTTCCTCCGCGAGCGGCACGTTCTCGTTGTCCCGCAGGTCCGGGTCAGGCAGCGGCGAGCCCGTCTTGTCCAGCACGAGTGGCGCTTCCGGATCGGTCACCGCGGCGGCTACCAGCACCGCCTTCTTCAGCGCCGGGGTCAGTCCGATCTGCCCTCGAGCGGTGCACGCGTTGAGCAGCCGCTTGATGAAGGCCCGTTCGTCGTCCTCGATTACGCCGTCAAGGTCACGCAGTGCGCCGAGCACTGCCTCGCGGCACTTGCGCGCGTCGTCGCCCCCACTGAGAAGGGCGACCACCGGCTTGGCGAGCGCGACCTGCTCGGCCGTCTCCCCTGAGACGCAGAAGCGGCGGCGCAGCGGCCGTTCGACGGTGATCCGGCGGAAACCAAAGGTGTCGTTTTCGAACACCTTGACACGCTCGTCAGTCGCCCCGTGTGCGCCGTCGGCGTAGAGCCGGGCGACCTCGGCGATGTGCTCGTCGTCGAGAAACTTGCGCTTGTCGCCCAACGACTTGCGCATCTTCGACCACTCGTTCCGGGCGTCGACCAAGGCGACTTTGCCCTGGCGTTCGGGGCGCTTGCGGTTGGTCACGATCCACACATACGTGCTGATACCGGTGTTGTAGAACAGCTGGTCGGGCAGGGCGACGATGCCTTCGAGCCAGTCGTTCTCGATGATCCAGCGGCGTATGTTGCTCTCCCCGGACTCGGCCCCTCCGGCGAAGAGGGGGCTGCCGGAGAACACGATGGCGACCCGGGCGCCGCCGTCCTCGGGAGTTTTCATCCGGGCGATCATCTGCTGCAGGAAGAGCAGGCTGCCGTCGGAGACCCGGGGCAGTCCGGCGGAGAAGCGGCCGCCAGGCTGCGCTGCCTCGGCGCGAATCGCGGCGGCCGACTTGTTCCAGTCGACGCCGAACGGCGGGTTGGCGAGCAGGTAGTCGAAGCGCTTGTCGGCGTGGCCGTCAGCAGTGAGCGTGTTGCCCAGGACGATGCGGTCGGGGTCCTGGCCCTGGATCAGCAGGTCGGACTGGGCGATGGCCCACGTCTCGGGGTTGAGCTCCTGACCGAACATCTCCAGCCGAGCGGCGGGGTTGCGGCGGGTGAGCCACTGGTCGGCGATGTTGAGCATGCCGCCGGTGCCGCAGGCCGGGTCGTAGATGGAACGGACCGGGGCCTTGCCGGTGAGCACGTCGCCGTCCTCGGCCAGCAGCAGGTCGACGATGAGGCGGATGACCTCGCGCGGGGTGAAGTGCTCGCCCGCGGTCTCGTTGGAGAGCTCGGAGAACCGGCGCAGCAGCTCCTCGAAGACGTAGCCCATCGCGTGGTTCGGCACGACCGACGGGTGCAGGTCGAGGTCGGCGAACTTACCCAGCACCTGGTAGAGCAGGCCGGCCTCGTCGAGCCGGTTGATCTGCTCGTCGAATCGGTACTTCTCCAGTACGGTGGCCGCGCCGTGGGAGAAGGCGCCGATGTAGGCGCGCAGCGAGTCGGCCAGGGCGTTGGGCGAGTCCAGCAGGGTGGCGAAGCTCAGCTTGCTGGTGTTGTAGAACGGCAGGCCGCCGGTTGCCTGCTTGAGCAGCAGGTCCGGGGTGTCGGTGACTCCGGCCAGCTGCTCGGCCCGCTTGAGTACTGCCTCCTTGGTGTCGGCCAGGACGGCGTCCATCCGGCGCAGCACCAGGAGCGGCAGGATCACGCCGCGGTACTCCGCCGGCTTGTAGTCGCCGCGCAACAGGTCAGCGACCTGCCAGACGAACTGGACCTTGCCCTCGAACCCCTGTGTCTGGTCGGACGTAGCGCTGGTCATGGATTCTCTGTGCTCCTTGCTCTGCGTCACCGTGCGGCGACACCGCCTCGGACTCTGCCGGACGTAGCCGTTCCGTCCAACAACGGGGCCCGGCGTGCCGTCTGCGGCGAATGCACCGGCAGGCGGGCCAACCCCATGCAACGCATCACGGCGGCAGAGCTCGCCGGCCTCCTGGGCATGAAGACGTTCGAGGCGCCGCTCCAGTCGACCTCAGACGATCCGCTGTTTGATGACTACGGGCGACGGCTTCTCGACCAGCTCGGTGAAGCACATCCTGAGGACGCAGGCGCGGTGCTCGAGGTGCTGGACCGTTGGCAGGCGGATGGCGGGCACCTCTCCTTCGGCCGGGGAGACGAGACGTCGTGCTTGCTGACGGTCCAAGGGCCAGATCGGCGGGATCAGGAGTCCTGGCCGCTGGCGATCTACCCGCGTGCGGGAACGGTCGAGGTCGTCTTCCAGTACATGCGTCGCCGTCCGGTGTTCGACGAGCTCGACATGCGGCGTGCCTTCCGCGAACGTCTCTCCGCCGCAGGGGTCGAGATTCCGGACGCCAAACTCAACCTCCGTCCATCGTTCTCGCTGGAGGTCCTCCGCGACGACGAGAGGCGCCTTGTCGTGATCGAGGCGCTCGCGTGGTTCGTGCAGACATTCCTGAAGGGGGATGCCGAGAGCCACCCCAATGAGGCGGTCAGCTGACAAGCGGCGCAGAAGTCGGCGAGCCGGACCCGCGGGTCCCGGGTGCGCCGCCACCTCGGAGTGACGCGGCAGGTCAAGACGAGAGAACCGTCACCCCGTGGTGCGAAGATCTGTGCGGCGGCTGACACAGACTGCCGGAGGCATGGGGGAAATCATTGTTCCGAGAGCTGCCAGCCAGGGTGGACGCAACGGGCAACCCGGCAACCGCGATCGGCGTTCCGGAGTGACGATGCTCCCTGCGGTTGCGACCGACGTCGTTGAGACCCACCCAGAGCACCAGGTCGAACAGGCGTACGTAACTCGCGCCTATGAGCTTCTCGACAAGGGCCTTGCCGCGGTTGAGGTCACCTACCAGACCTACGAGGAAGGCAATCGGGCCACCTCCTACGCGCTGAGGCGTGCGCTCGAGCTGCTGCGCAATTCGCGCGGGTCGGGACAACTGGTCTTCGGACGCATCGACCGCCCGGGCGATCAACCGCTCTACATCGGTCGGCGACGGGTGCACGACGAGACGAAAGACCTCGTCGTGGCCAGCTGGCATGCGCCAGCGGCTCAGGTCTTCTACGAGGCCGGGCCGGCAGACAGCCGAGGCCTTGACCTGAAGCGCGTGTTCGTCGAGCAGGATCGCTTGGTCTCACGCGTCATCGACGAGATCACCGCCACTGCCGCAGCCGATGTCTCGGCCGGGCAGCTGGATGTGCCCAGTTTGCTGAGCGACGCCCTCCTGATGGAGCTCGACCGTTCGCGCGACGGGGTCATGCGCGAGGTCGTGGCCACCATCCAAGCCGAGCAGTTCCGCATCATCCGAGCTCCGCGCGATGGGGTGCTCGTGGTCCAGGGAGGACCCGGCACCGGTAAGACCGTCGTCGGCCTGCACCGAGCTGCCTGGCACGCCTTCAACGACGCCGAGCTGAGGCGAGCCGGGATCCTGGTGGTCGCACCGTCGACGGCCTTCCTCAGCTACATGAGCGGCGTCTTGCCATCCCTAGATGCGTCCGATGTTTTGCAAGTCGATCTGGGGTCCCTCTACGCCGGGGAAGCCCTGCCTTCGGGAATTGACACGCAGGCTGCAGCGCGGGTCAAGGGCAGCGGAGCCATGGTCACGGTGTTGAGCCGGGCTCTGTCCGCCCGGCGCGGCTGGGAAGGCGAGGGTCTTGAGTTCTCGCTTGGTGGCGCCCGTGCGGCCCTCACTGAGGACCAGGTGCGGGCGTTGGTCGCCGACGCTGCCAGCAGGGACCTCCCGCACAACCAGACCCGTGACGTCCTGAGGCGGTTGCTGTCGGCGGCCGCGTTCCGCGCCCACTCCGAGGCTCAGGCGGCAGCGGGACGGGCGGTGATCGCCACCGAGCCAGCCATCCGCCGACTCTCCACGTTCACGAACGCGCTCGACCGGATGTGGCCGACCTTCACCCCCGAAGAGTTGCTCCGGAGCCTCTACGGCACGCAGACCTGGCTCGTGAACGCCACCACCGGCGTGCTGTCCGCCGACGAACGGGCGAGCCTGTTCCGCGACCCGCAACCCGGCATCGATGACGAACCGTGGACTCAGGCAGACCTCTTTTGCCTCGACGAGCTCTCGTTCCTGCTGAACGGGGACGGCCGCACCTACGGTCACGTGGTCGTGGACGAGGCGCAAGACCTCTCGCCCATGCACGCACGGGCGCTGGCCCGGCGCTGCCCCAACGGCTCCTTCACGCTGCTCGGCGACCTCGCTCAGGCGACAGGTCCGTGGATCCGGGACAACTGGCACGAGCTCACGCAGTACCTGGGTGACGATTCCCCTTCCATCGAGGAACTGACGATCGGTTACCGCGTGCCCGGCCCCGTGGTCGACCTGGCGGCGCGCTTGCTACCGACCATCGCACCCAGCCTCGCTGCGCCGCGATCGATCCGACGGGGGCTGGGCGAGCCATCCGTGCATCTCGGCCCTGATGACGGGTCGAGCGGGGTGGTCGAGCGCGCCACGTTGCTCGCCGAAGCTGATGTCAACGCAGGATTGACGACCGCGGTCGTTGTCGCTGACGCAGCCTTCGCGGATGTGCTGGCACAGATCAGGCAAGGTCTCCCGGATGCGGGGGACGGATCGGTCGAGGACTTCTCACAGCAGCTCACCGTCATCCCGGTGTCCCTGGTGAAAGGCCTCGAATTTGACTCCGTAGTGCTCCTCGAGCCGAGCGCCATAGTGGCTTCGGGGACGGACGGACTGCGCCACCTGTACGTCGCCATGACGCGGTGCACCCAGGTCCTCCGTCTGGTCGACGGCGCTGATTTGCCGCTGGCTCTCGACCACCGGCAACCCGACCCCGTGACTCGGGGGGTGTCCAGGGAGGAGGCAGTCCTCCCTGGGGCTCCTGGCCCAGCCGACGAAGCGACCCCCACGCTGCATGAGCTGATCGAGCAGCTGGACGACGGCGACCGTGCGCTCGTGACCGCGGTGGTGCTCCGGCTGATGGAAGGAAGAGACGTATGACCAGCGGGCGGCAGTCGACCTTGAGCAGTGATGCCGAGACGAAGTTGACCCGGCAGTTCGAGGCGTGGAAGCGCGCTCTCGTCGCGGTCGACCGCCGCCAGCGGCTGGTCTACTTCAAGCACACGAAGGCTGCATCGCTGGAGGTGGACTCCTCAGACCTCGGCAGTCTGTGGCAGGAGCTGGGAGCCGGAGCGGTCATCGTCCGCGGCACGGCCGTCCCGGGGGACGAGTCCCAGCGGTCTTCACCGCGAGCTGGGCGGGCGGTCCTGAACGTCACCAACAAGTCCGAAAGGGACCTGCCGGCGTCCCTGCGACGGCAGGACCAGGTCAGCCAGCAGACCTTCGCCGACCGGGGGTTCTGGAGCCTGTACCTGGGAATCGGGTTCCTGTCCTGGGTCGACGTCGATGACAAGCCGGTCGAGAGCCCGCTGCTCTTGCTGCCGGTGCGCCTGTCGCGCGAGGGCGACGCCTCGCACTGGACCTTGACGGCGACTGAGGACGACGTAGTGCTCAACCCAGCGCTCCAGCTGGTCATCGAGCAGCGGTTCGGGATCTCCCTGCCTCCAGCAGACATCGACTCCACCGATGTCGGCGGTTACCTCGGTCAGATCCGAGCTGCGGTGGCCGAGGACCCGCGCATGGGCGTACAGGAGCGGGCAGTGCTCGCGACGTTCAGCTTCCACAAGGAAGCCATCTACCGCGACCTGCAGGAGAACGAGCAGGCCGTGCTCACCGACCCGATGGTCCAGGTGCTCGCTCTTGGGCCCGATGCGCCGTCGGGGTCGGACTACGACTTCGACCCGAGCTCGTACGACGACGTCGACCGAGTGCTGCCGCCCGAGCGGATGATGTCCATCCTCGACGCGGACAGCACGCAGCGGCGGTGCATCATCGCGGCGCGCGACGGCAAGAGCTTTGTCATGGACGGCCCACCCGGGACCGGCAAGAGCCAGACGATCGCCAACATCATCGCCGAGCTGATGTCCGCCGGGCGGTCAGTGCTGTTCGTCAGCGAGAAGGCGGCCGCGCTGGACGTCGTCCGCAATCGGCTCACCGCCCAGAAGCTCGACCCCTTCCTCCTGGAGCTGCACAGCCACGCGGCGACCCGCAAGCAGGTGGCCGCTCAGCTGCACACCGCGCTCACCAGGCGATCACGGGTGTCATCGGGATTCAGCAGCGCCCAGGAAACCGCGCTGGTCGCGGACCGGCGCAGCCTCTCGGCCTTCGCGGACGCGATGAACGAGGTACGGGAAGGCATCGGCCAGAGTTTGTTCGACGTGCTCGGCCGTGCTGCGCAGCTGTCGGGGTACAGCGGCATCGCGGTTCCCTACCGTGATGAGTGGTTGGACTTGCGAGAGCACGAGCTCGCCGAGATCCGTGACCGAGCGGCACGCCTGAGCCGGGTGTGGGCACCCGTTGTGCAGGGTGCCGACTTCGTCTGGCGGGGTCTCGAGGTCCCCCCCGGAAAGCGCATCGAGCCCGACGACCTGCACCGACGCGCCGACCAGGCCCGTGGTGCGGCCAGTGCTCTGGCGGGCCTCGTCGAGGCGATCGACGCGGAGATCGGCCGCTCGTTCCCCACGTCGGATGACGGGCTGCGCCGCCGGCTTGCCCTCCTCACCGCCGCTGAGCAACGCCCGGTGGAGGCGCCGGTGGAGTGGTTGAGCGTCGACGCTGGCGCGTTCGCGGCCAAGCACTCCCGGCTGGCCGCTCGCCGGGAGTCGATCGATGCCCTTCGCGCGGCCGAATCCGAGCTGGAGCGCATCGCCGGCGCACGGCACGCCCAACTCGACAGCGAGATGGTCAGCCAGATGGCTGGTCTGGATGACACCGACCGCTTCGGGTGGGCCATCGCGAGCACAGCTCGGGCAAGCGAGGTCGCTTCTCTCACCGCATGGCTGACGGCACTTCCAGCCAGGCTCGTGAGCATCGACCAGCAGGCGCGCCGGCTCGGGGTCGACCTCGGATTCGGCGGTGACGGGCCCAGCTTGGAGGAGGGTCACCGCCTCGCCGAGCTGGCCGTCCTAGGAGCCTCCGCGGCGCGGCCGTTGGGGGAGTGGTTCAACCCGCACCTGCAGGCCGCGCTCACCGAGTCGGAGCAGGTGCTGCGAACCCTCGTGCACTCCGTGCGCGGCCGCAGAGCCGCACTCGACCAGGTGTTCACGCCGGCGGCTCTCGACCTCGACCTTCGCGCGCTGCACCACCGCTTCCAGCACGTGCACACGGGCCTCGGGCGCTTCTCCGGCCAGGCGCGGGCTGACCGCAAGGCGCTCAAAGCGGTCACCCTCTCCGGGAAGGCGAACGCCGCGGTGCTCGCACACCTCGACGAGGCGGCTGAGTGGCAGCACGCCGAACGTGAACTTGCACGGGGAGAACAGGATCGGGCTGCCCAGCTGGGGTCCTACTACCGGCACGTCGACACCGATTTCGACCGGGTGAGCATGGCGATGGAGGTTGCCCGTCGTGCGGTCCAGATTGCCGGCCGGGACCTCGATGTCCCCGCACTGGCCAACCAGCTGGGGGCAGAAGGGCACCCAGACCCGCTGCTGAGCACGATCGGCGCTGAGCTGCGCGACACGATCGCGCAGCTGTGGGCTGAGGTGCACCAGAAGTTCGGTGACCACACCGGGCACCTGACCAACCTGCCAGTGGTCGAGCTGGCTACCTGGGCAGCCGACCTGGCGAATGCGCTTGTGCCCGTCCGGACCGCGTCCGAGCACGTTGCAGTCGTTGCCGGACGTGACGTCACCCTCTCCGATGCCCGGCACGTTCTCCTCAAGGCTGCAGATCGGGACGCCCGCACCGCCGAAATCCTCGATGCTTTCGATGCTGACCGTTGTGAGCTGGGCGATGCCTACACCGGGATGGACACCGACTGGGAATCGGTCGCGGCTGCCTTGGAGTGGGCAGGTCAGATCCGCGGACTGCTCGGTAAGCCCGCCGAGCCCGTCGTCGCACAGGCACTGTGCTCGGCGACGATCACGGCCGCTGATCTCGACACGAGGTTGCGGGGTTGGGGGGAGTCTCGCCCGAGGATGCTGGATGTGTTCACCCCCGAGCGTCGGGAGGAGCTGACCGCTGACCTCGCATCGAATCTTCGTGAGGCGGTGAACCTGCTGGAGGAGATGAGCAGCGAGTCCGGCACCCAGATCCCGACGTACGTCGAGTACGTCCGGCAGAAGGCCTGGTTCGGGGGCCGCTTGGCGAGCGTGCTCGATGAGGTCATCGACCAGGTCCGCCCGGCCGAAGAAGTCGCTTCGCTCCTGGAGCGTGCGGTGCTGCTGGCGTGGATCGACGCTGTTGTCCGAGCGGACGACAGGTTGGAACGTCAGCGTCCGGAAGACAGGGAGGCGCTCGTCGAGCACTTCCGTGAGCTGGACACCCGGTTGGTCGAGCACCGCTTCGCCGACGTCATCGATGCCTGCAACTCCCTTCGACCGGCCTCGCTGCACTCACCGGCAGCGGCTGTCATCCAGCGGGAGGCGCAGAAGAAGTCCAGGCACAAGCCGATCCGGACGTTGATCGGCGAGACCGCAGGCCTTCTCCAGCAGCTGAAGCCCTGCTTTATGATGAGCCCGCTGGCTGTGTCCCAGTACTTGCCCAGCGACATGCGATTCGACGTCGTCATCTTCGACGAGGCGTCCCAGGTGCTCCCGTGGGACGCGATCAACTGCGTGTACCGGGGCAGGGCGCTCATCGTGGCGGGGGACCAGCGACAGCTACCGCCCACCAACTTCTTCGGCGCGACGGACGACGACGCGGGCGACGACGACGAGTCCTCGCCGGACTCGTTCGACTCCGTCCTCGACCTCGCCAAAGCGGCCGGCTCGATCCCCAGCCTCGGGCTGGACTGGCACTACCGCAGCCAGCACGAATCGCTCATCACCTACTCCAACCACCGGGTGTACGAGGGTCGGCTGCACACCTTCCCCGGGGCGACATTCGCCGCCGACGACCTCGGCATTGAGAGCTTCGTGGTCGACGGCAAGTACCAACGGGGGACGACACGCGACAACCCGATCGAGGCCGAATCCGTCGTCGACCGGGTCGTGCACCACCTCGAACACTGCCCCGCGCAGTCCCTGGGCGTGGTGACGTTCTCGGCGGCCCAGGAGGACGCTGTCCTGGCGGCGCTGGAACGCCGGGCAACAGTGAAGCCTGCCCTCAACGCCTTGCTGACTCGGACGGATCGTCTCGACGGGTTCTTCGTCAAGAGCCTGGAGAACGTCCAGGGGGACGAGCGGGACCTAATCATCTTCAGCATCGGTTACGGGCCCGATGAGGACGGCAAGTTCACGATGAACTTCGGTCCGTTGAACAAGAAGCAGGGGTGGCGGCGCCTGAATGTGGCGATCACGCGGGCCCGCCGCCGAGTAGAGGTGGTGTCGTCCTTCCGAGCCGGTCAGATCACCACCAACGAGTTCCCGGGCCCAGACCCTGACCAGGGTGGGATACCCCATTTGAAGGCGTACCTCGACTACGCAGCCCGCGGCCGGGTTGCGCTCGTTGCAGGACCCGTCGATGCGGAAGCAGCGCCCGAGAGCCCGTTCGAGGCGGACGTGCTCGACGTTGTCCGGGCCATGGGCTACCAGGTGGAACCGCAGGTCGGAAGTGCGGGCTACCGGATCGACCTGGCCGTCAGGCATCCGGAGCGACCGGGCGAGTACCTGATCGGCATCGAGTGCGATGGTGCCCAATACCACTCGGCGAAGTCCGCACGGGACCGTGACCGGCTGCGGCAGCAAGTGCTGGAGGGGCTGGGCTGGCGCATGTACCGCATCTGGGGTCTGACCTGGGTGCGGGACCGGAACGGATCGGTCCGGCGGCTGCAGCAGGCCATTGAGTCGGCACTCACCGGTCGCCCCATCACCGCTGCTCCGCTGCGGGAAACGCCCTCCGCAACGGAGGTCGTGGAAGAAGAGGTCGATTTCGACGCACCGCCCTCGTGGGCGGTCTCGTTGCCGGCTACGGCTGGTTACGGGCGCAGGAGCGCTGAGCAGAGCTACTACGTCCCCGGCGCCGTGGAGTCCCGTCCGGCGCTCCGTGCCTACGTCGAGCGGGTGTTGAGGGCCGAAGCCCCGATGCACCGCGACCGGTTGCTCGAGCTGCTGCGGAACGACTGGGGCATCGGTCGGGTTGGGTCGCAGATCCAGGCAAACGTTGATTGGGTGCTCTCCAAGGTCACGGTGGACGGCCTGCGGGTGATCCGAGACGGACAGGACTTCCTCAGCCTCTCCGGTCAGCAGGTCACTGCAGTGCGGGTGCCGGCCGACGACGATGCCGTGCGCAAGATCGGGCAGGTGCCGCCGGCCGAGCTCGACCTGGCGGTCCTGTTGCTTGTGCGCGATGCGCGCTCGATGACCAGTGACGGTGTGCTCAATGCTGTTCGCAACCTGTACAGGTGGCGGAGAGCAGGGGCTGACATCCAAGCTGCCATCTCCGCGTCGGTCTCCCGCTTGACGGACAACGGCAAGCTCATCGCCGATGGAGAGGAGCTGTGCGTTGCGGAGGGAGTGGCCGTCGACTTGCCGCAAGCCGAGACGTCCCCGTTCCGCCCGTTCACCCGGCGGCAGGGTTCCCACGATGGCAATTCCAACACTCGGCCAGCTACGCGCACCCGCGCACCTGTTCAAAGCGGGCCTCATAGCGACCATGGCCTCACGCTTCTCCCGGGCTTGCCCGGTAGCAGAGGCATCTCGTTC
Organism: Modestobacter sp. KNN46-3; assembly: GCF_011039295.1. Classification (NCBI taxonomy): domain Bacteria; kingdom Bacillati; phylum Actinomycetota; class Actinomycetes; order Geodermatophilales; family Geodermatophilaceae; genus Modestobacter; species Modestobacter sp. KNN46-3. The sequence continues at coordinate 21,674 of NZ_JAAKGN010000015.1, forward strand.
CCGTCATGGAGCAAGATGGAAGAACGACTGCGGCAGTTCGTTCGAGCTGTTTGTCTCGACCAGCCGACGATCCAACGGGCTACTCCAGAGATGGGGTGTGACTTCTTCATTACCGTGGAAGTCGCTCTGGTGCCAGAGCCGGACAACTCGCACGACAGCCGCGCTGTCTCCGTAGCTGCGCCACCGACGCACGGCGGGTCGGTGGCGGAGAGGCACATGGGGTACTTGTACGAGGAGTACCTCTCGTCGTTGAGCCACGTGGTTCGCAAGCTGACCGATGAACTCGGCCTGGAGGTGGGGTGTCGCGGGTACATTGCGCTTCACGAACTGGAGCTTGACGATCTATACAGCAGCGAGTTCTTGTCTCCGGAGGAAGAATCTTCGATCGGCTACGCCGTGGGCGACACGCTGTTGTGGCTGGCGCAGGGAGAGGAGCTCGACCAGGAACTCCGGTCGGTGGGGTGGCAGTGATACATGACTTGATCTGCTCCCCACCGCAAGCGGCTAGCATTTCGGTCCCATGCGCGCCGTCGACGAGACGGATCAGCTACGGCATTCAAGCCACTCTCGCCGCGTGGTAGACGTCGCCGGGCAGCGCGTGGTCGAGTCGCCAGAGGATGCGCATCGGCCGGTTGCCGGTGTGCGACTGATAACTCATGGGCCCGGCGTACAGGTACGGCGGCACGCCGAGCGCGCCGTCCGCCGTCTTCGTCTCCCGCACGAACAAGTGCACCGAACTGCCCCGCTCTCGGTGGTGCACGTACCGCTGGCCGACCGGTGACGCCTCGGTCGTGGTGTTCTGCGACTCCCACTGGAACAGCGTCGGCGTGATCGCCGAGTCGGCGTACATGGTGGTGGGAGAGAAGTGCCCCTCAGTCTTGGCCAGCGTCACGAAGAACAGGTCCGCTCGCTCGTCCGGCACCCAGCGCACCCCTGACCCGAAGGTGCCGGCCAGGTCGGTCATCCCGAACGCCGCCAGCGCCTCCTCGCGGCTGTACCGCGCGTGCAGGTGCAGCGGCCGCGATCCGCCGTCCAGCGCTGGCGCCACTCGATGGATGCGCTCCCGCAGCACCCCGATCAGCTGAGCCAGCTCCGCCGATCGAGCCCGGTCAGCGAGCAGCCGCGCCAGTGACTCCTCAACCGAGGAGAACGGCGTCCGTGAACCCCAGAGCGTGAAGTGCAGCATCGCGGCCAGTCGCCGGGCTCGGTCGGTTGACCCCAGCGCCGCGCCCGTCAGCACGTCGCTCAGCCGGTCGAGTCGCTCGGTGTCGTCCAGGTGCAGCATCCGGGCGAAGGCGCCGCGCAGCCGGGCGTCGTCCGGTCCTGGCTCGGCGGTGACCACGCCGGCCGCTCGCTGCAGGTCCAGCCAGGTCCGGTTGCCTCCGCGGTAGAGGTCCTCGACGTCCAGCCCCGTCTCGTCCAGGAAGGTGGGCAGGTCGGCGTCCGGGGAGGCGGCGAGCTCGCTCGCCAGCTGCGGCCAGGGCAGTCGCAGCGACTGACGCACGTTGTCCAGCACCACCTGCTGCGCCACCCGGTCCAGCTGGATCGAGCAGCCCGCGGGCAACGTCGGGAAGCCGAGGTCGATCTCCCGCTCCAGCCCACGCCGGGGGGTGCCGGTCAACGCCCGGAAGCGCAGGTCGAAGCGGAAACTCCGGTGCTGGACGCCGAAGAAGTCCAGCACGGTCAGGCACGGCTTGTCCTCAGCCAGCCGCAGGCCGCGGCCGAGCTGCTGCAAGAACACGGTGGCGCTCTCCGTCGGGCGGAGGAAGAGCACCGTGTCGATCTCTGGCAGGTCGAAGCCCTCGTTGAACAGGTCGACGGTGAACAGCACGTTCACCTCGCCGTTCCGCAATGCGGTCAGGGCTGCCGCCCGGGCTTCCGCGCCGTCCCGCGATGTCACCGCGCGGCTCGGGATGCCGGCCGCGTCGAACCGAGCAGCCATGAAGACGGCGTGGTCGATGCTCACGCAGAAGCCCAGTGCTCGCATCCGTGTCGGCTCGGCCACCGTGTCGACCACGGCCTGCAGGATCAGCCGCACCCGCGCGTCGCTCCCGGTGTAGAGGTTGGTCAGCTCAGCCACGTCGTAGCCAGAACCCCGCCGCCAGCGCACTGTGTCCAGTGGGACGTCGTCGTGCTTTCCGAAGTACTGGAACGGCGCCAGCAGCCGCTGCTCCAGCGCCTCCCACAGTCGCAACTCGACCGCTGCTCGACCGCCGAAGCGGGCGATCACATCTCGTCCGTCGGCCCGCTCGGGCGTCGCCGTCAGCCCGACCAGGACCTTCGGGCGCAGGTGGTCCAACAGCCGTCGATAGGTCGCGGCCTCGGCGTGGTGGAATTCGTCGACCACCACCAGGTCGAACAGGTCCCGCCGCAGGTCGGACAGGTCGAACTGCGCCAGCGACTGCACCGAGGCGAACACGTGCTGCCACTGCGTGGGCTTGGCTCCGTCGACCAGCAGCTCACCGAAGTCACCGCGGCGCAGCACCTGGCGGAACGTCGACCGGCTCTGGGTCAGGATCTCCTTGCGGTGGGCGACGAACAGCACCGTCTCGACGTGCCCTTGGGCGCGTAGCCGCCGGTAGTCCAGCGCGGAGACCACCGTCTTGCCGGTACCGGTCGCCATCACCACGAGGTTCTGCCAGCGGTCGTGCACCAGCCGCTCGGCGTCCAGAGCCTCGAGGATCTCCTGCTGATAGCCGAACGGCCGGACGTCCAGCGAGGTGATCTCGGTCGGCGCGTCGCCGCGACCACCCCGTTCGGCGGCGATGGCGGCGGTGAACCGCTCGGCGTCGTAGGGCTCGAACGCCGGGTCGTGCCAGTAGGAGTCGAACATCTCGGCGAAAGTCTGCAGCAGATGAGCCTGCTCCACCGACGACAGCCGGACGTTCCACTCCAGGCCGTCGATCAGCGCCGCCCGGGACAGGTTCGAGGAACCGACGTAGCCGGTGGAGAAGCCGGAGTTGCGGTGGAAGAGCCAGGCCTTTGCGTGCAGCCGTGTCGTCCGCGTCTCGTAGGAGATCCGGACGTCGGCGCCTGCGGCGATCAGTCGTTCGACGGCGCGCGGTTCGGTCGCGCCCAGGTAGGTGGTGGTGATGACCCGCAGTCGTACGCCGCGCTGCTGCAGGTCCTGCAGGGCCTGCTCCAGCACCCGGACGCCGTGCCAGGTGATGAACGCGCACAGCAGGTCGACGCTGTCCGCGGACGCCAGCTCGCGCTCCACCTCGTACCCGATTCGCGGCTGTCCGCGGCCGTTGACGAGCAGTGCGCTGGTGCTCAGCGGCACCTCCGGCCGCGCCGGGAAGGCCACCGGCGTGGGCGTGGCGGAGGGGGGCGCAACGGCCAGCAGGTGCTGCGCGGTGTCCGCGATGCGGTCACCGGCCAGAACGGCGTTCGGCGCACTGAGCTCGCCGACGGCGGCCGCAATCCGGTTGGCCAACGCGATCTGGGCAGCCAGGCGCTCTCGGTCTGACCCCGGTACGGCCTGCAGCGATCGGCTGATCATCCCTGCGAGGTGCCGGGTCAACGAGAGATGTGAGTCGGCCGCGTCGAGCGCTTCGTACTGCACTAGCTCTGCAGGTGTCGCGGCCAGCGTCCCGGCCAGCTCCTCGGTGACCAGTGCCTCGTAGATCCCAGCGGCGAGTCGGCCACTTGCTGGGAATGGCGAGGTGTCCGGCTGATGCACCGCCGCAGCCTGACATTACTCGCGATCAAGGCGTCCGCGGGGTCCCCCCAGACCGACTTCCCGACCTGCGCGTCCTCGACGGCGTTTCTGGGGGAACGGTCGTGTTCGAGATCCTGCGGCCGCAGCCCTCGAGCGCGACCCCGTGGAGGACAACGACACACGTCGAATCCCGGTACCGGGGCCCGGCTGGAGGGGTAGCAAAGTGGGCGTCACAGTTGGTAGATGGTTCTTGCGGAGCCCCGTCCATGTCGTCAGCTGGCGGGCGGGCGACTCAATGGTTCCGCTGTCGGCGCGGATCGTCTCCCTGGCTTCGAGTCGGCCGCGGTCGTCTGCAATGTGACCGTCCGCACGTATTCCGAATGGCCGGCGACCCATCGGCTGACATTGCGGTCCTTGATGCTTGAGCGTTTGGATCCGAAGCCAGTCTGCCCCACGGCGACTCCATTGCCCTCAGCCAACCTGTATAGCCATCGCAGCACGTTGTCGTTCTCCGACCAGTAGTTCCACACGTCGTTGTCCACGGCGGCGGAGAGACCGTGCCAGTGTCCCTCTCGCCCGACGGTCGCACCCAGGAGGTGCATGGAATCGATCTGCGCGTTGCCGGAACGGGTTGCCAGCGTCTCCGCGGCGGTGACCATTACGCGTGCACCCAGGCTGTGACCCATAAGAACGTAAGGCCCTTCGTCACTCCTGGCGATCAGCTCGGCCAAGGTGGCGCCAGTCATCCCCGCTCGCGTCTTGGCGACGGTCCACGGGTTGGTCGCAATGCCGTGGGCTCCCATGACCCAACCGAGGCCCGGTATCCCCGCGGCCTTGCTCCCACGGCGAGCGCCTTGGAGAAGTATCGCCCGGACCGCGGCCTTACCTCCAGCGACTGCCAGCAGAGCGGTCAGGTCTTTGAGCTCTTTAGCACCCCAGTGGACCTGGTAGACCGGGGCATCTGGGTAGCGGGTGTCGATGAGACGTTGCCACATTGACCACGCTGATTGGCCTTCGGTGAGAAAACCCGTAGCGAACACGACTGGTGTTCCCGAACCTGGCCGCACAAGCTCGATGGAGAAGGACCGGTCGTCTCCTACGTAGGACGACACCGTGGCTGCGCCGAGAGCGCCACCCAGAGCGGTTCCGGTAGCGGTAACCACGGCTGTGCCCCCAGCTATACCGAGCCCGCCGGACGCAATTGCGCCGCCGCCGAGCATCGCCAGGCCATGAGTCGTCGCCGCAGCCCCGGTGAGGGATCCTCCAAAAAGCGAGCTACCGAGCGCAGCTCCGACCGCAGGTGCTGCAAAGAACGCCAGCGGCGCGACGACGGCGGCGGCTCCGACGGTCCCGCCGGCGACCTTGGCAATGCGTACCGCATTCCTCGCCTCATACTTCAGGAAGCTGCGGTAGTCGCCGAGATTTGGGATCCGCGCTTCCAGCTTCTCGAAGGCGGGAATGGCATGGCGGTGCTCGGCGCAGTAGCTGAACCGGATGCGAGTGCGTGGCCGGATGACGGCGCGGTGCGAGCAGCCAGGCACGCCGCAGTCCACCGTCGGGGTACCGCACTGTTGGCACAGGTGGGTGCGCTTCGGTCGGTCAGACCGTCGGACGTGCCGGTGCGTCGCCTTGCTGAAACACCCGGAGCACCATGCGAACGTGGTCTTGTCGCCCAGTCTGGACACCAGATCCGCGAGAGCGATGGCGTCCTTCTGTTCGACGTCGGCAGCCTCGCGATGTCCCGCTCGCTTCTCGGGTGAGCGGGTCCTGCGGTAGCCCAGCTCGTTGGCCGCATATCCCAGAACAAGCGCAACCAGCGACACGTTCTTCAGCAACAAGGTGCTGCCCTCGATCGCCGGGTTGGCGTCGTCCGGTCCCGTTCCGCTCGCCATGAGCTCGAGCTCTCCCGAGACCAGCCGCACGGTGAAGCCACGCTGTCGAGGGGTGTAGGTCAGTTCCGCCATCTCACAACCTTCATCTCAGAGTGCAGGAGCCAGCGGGCCCCTGCGCGCCTTGTCCCGACGGTCGGAGCAAGAGACCGCCGGCCGGGGTGCGTCCGTGCGAGGTGGGCGCACGCGCTCCTGCCTCGCTCATCGGCACGCGGCCGCCCTCTCCCAACCGAAGTGGCTTCTTTGCGCCTTGTCTTCGAGGTGGTCGCCGCCGCAGTCCATGGGGACGGCGGGGGTTGACTCAATCCGCTACCACGTCGTGTCATGATGCCGCTTCGTCGCGTTACGGGGGATTGAGATGACTCTGCACGAGAAATCCGCACAGCAGCCGGTCCCAGCGGCGAGCCGCTCCCTGGGGGAACGGTTCAAGGCGGGCGGTTGGTACTACGTCGTCGTCTTCGCTTCGGCAGGCATCCTCGCGCCGATCCCTATGTGGCACGCATGGACGCGGCTCCGCACGCGCTACATGTTGATCATGGCCAGCGCGTACACAACTGTCGCAATTCTCCTGGTCTACGTGCTGCCCAGCTCGTCCGAGCGTGCTGCGGGCGGAGAGCCTGCGAGCAATGTCAGCGGGCTGGCCGCTGTTGCGCTCATGATCTCGGCGTGTTTCCTGCTCATTCGGCCCCGCCGTGATGTCTTCGGCCTCGGACAGCCGGTGGCGCACCACGAGGACCCAGCCGTGCAGCGCGCACTCGACGGACGCGCCCGACGTGACAGGGCCCGGGCGATCGTCGAGAGCGACCAGCCGCTGGCACGTGAGCTCCGCATCGGTCGTCCAGACCTGCCGCGGGACTACGACGACGGTGGTCTTGTCGACGTCAACAGCGCTCCCGCCCAAGTCGTTGCTGACGTGTGCGGGATCGACGCACGCTGGGGCGAGGAGATCGTTGCGGCCCGCGAGCTGCGGGGCGGCGGCTTCTTTCACATCGCCGAGCTGCTCATCGAAGTCCAGATGCCCGGGCACGTGGGCGAACGGATCCGGGACCGCGGCGTCTGCATCGCTTGAGCGCTCCCGTCAGACCGTTCTGTCGGACCCCTGTCTCGAAACCCGCGTCCGGTCGCTATGGGGCGGCCGCCCACCGTCGTCTGATCACGGCTGGATGGTGACCGTCACCGGGACGTGGTCGCTGCGACCGGTGGCGACCCACGTGTCGAAGTCGCCCGCCTCGACCGCCGCCCCGTCCGCCCAGGCGGAGGCACGAACACGTGGTCGATGTGGAACGGCTGGTCCTGCCGGCGGTGGTGGAAGTACGTCGGCTCGGTTGGCTGCTCGTCGAGCTCGAGCCCGTGGGCCACCCGGTAGGCGTCGACCAGGCCCAGCTCGTTCAGCCGGCGTTCGACCTTGTCGTAGGCATTCTGGGTGGACGAGATCGGCGCGTTGAGGTCGCCGGCCAGGACGGTTGGCGCCTTCGTGGAGAACGGCTCGACCCAGTCAGCGGCCCGGTCGAGCTGCGCCACATAGCCAGGCGTGCCCTGGAAGACCAGGGTCCAGACCGCCACCAGCGTGAACGATGTCGGACCGCTGACCCGGACCGGCAGCACCCACGCCGGCGCGGAGCCGGCGTGCTCGTGCAGTGTCACCATCCACGGCTCGCGGGCGACGACGACCGGCTCCTTCGAGCTCCCCGACCACACCCGCCGCCCCAGCCCGGTCACCGACCGGCCGTCCGCGGTGCTGATGCAGGTGAGGTGCCCTCCGTCGAGCTGGGTGAGGGCCGAGAGCCGGGGCATTAATTGGCCGATCGGACCCGCTTGGCTCGACACTGTCGGCAGTGTCAGTGTCGTGCGGTCCTGCGGGCCGCGCCGACGCGGTCGATGAGGTCGGATTGGGACCATCTATCGCCGTCGCTAAGCTCTCGACTTCCCTCAAACGCCGAGAGACGAGGACGTCCCCATGGCCAAGACCGTCACGAAGTCCAGCAAGAAGTCCGGCAAGAAGGCCGACAAGCTCACCGCGAAGTTCAAGGCCAAGGCCGCCGAGGCGAAGGCCAAGGCGAAGGCGAAGAAGGCCGAGTCCAAGGCGAAGAAGGCCAAGGGCAAGAAGGCCAAGAAGAAGTAGCGGCGGCGCGGTCCCGCCCCCTTGCGGTGGGCGGGACCGGCACGCTGTCAGGCGGTGAGCAGGCCGGACGCCGCCGCTGTCAGCCGGCCGGTGGACGTGGCAGCGGCCAAGGCCGACTCCAGGACGGCGACCTGGGCCGGCGTGCGGCGGCGGAAGCCGAACACCTTTAGCGTCTGCGCGAACAGCTCGTCCTTCGTCATCCCCGCGCTGGCCCGGCACAGCCCGACCATCGCGTTCCCAATCTCCTCCGGCGCCACCTGCTCCATCGGGCGGGTCGCCGCCGGATCGCGACGGAAACCGGTCCACGACGACCGGTCCAGCCCAGCGGGCCACATGAACTCACCGACCCGAGCTGACGCCGGAACCAGCGCCGCCAGCGCGTCCTTGCGCGCCTGCACCACCCGCCCGAGACCGAACGCGCCGGCCGTGAGCCGGGCCAGCCGGTCGAGGTGGATCGGCCCCTCCGCCTCGGCGCCCGCCTGCAGCACCCGCCCCACCTGCTCGGCCACCCGCCGGTTCCCCAGCTGGTCGAGCAGGCTGCGCTCACCCGCCGGCTCCGGCGTCCACGGCACGAACGGCTCCTCACCCTCCAGGACCGCCGCCGGGGGATCAGCCTCCAGAGTCGGACCGACCGGAGCTGGTACGACCGGCGGAACGGGAAGGGGTCCCGCCACAAGAGGGGGAGCGGCCGGGGTCTGGGCGGCGGCGACCAGCCGCTCCACCACTGCGTCCCGGTCGGCCAGCCACGCCGGCAGCCACACCCGCTCCACCGCCGGCCAGCGCAGCATCCCGCCGAGCACCTCCACCGGCAGCCCGTCGCGGTCACCGACCGTCCGCCGTCGCGCCCACGCCGGGCCGTCGAGCAGCACCGCCAGCACCGGCACGTCGGGCGCCGAGGCCAGCGACACGGCCAGGTCGACCTTGAACTCCGACAGCCCGACGTCGGTCCGCACGACCAGTCCACGGGCACGCAGCGCGGCGGCGACCTCGTCCCGGTGTCGGTCGGGCACTGAGGCGAACCGCGCGTCCCGCGGCAGCGCATCGGTGCCGTGGGCCGCCAGGTCCAGGTACGCCCGCAGGTGCTTGATCCCCACCGACGACGTCTGCTCTGCCCGGAGGTCGGCCGGGTCGAAGGAGGAGAACACCACCACCTGCCGCCGGGCGCGGGTGATCGCCACGTTCAGCCGTCGCTCACCGCCCACCTTGTTCAGCGGCCCGAAGTTCAGCGGTAGCTGCCCTCGGTCGTTGGCGCTGAACGCGGTGGAGAACAGCACGACGTCCCGCTCGTCGCCCTGCACGTTCTCCAGGTTCTTGACGAACAGCCCCTCGCCGTCGGTGCGGTCCAGCGCCTCGACCAGCCGCTCGTCGCCGGCGTCCCGCAGCAGTGCATCGATCAGCGCGCGCTGCTGGGCGTTGAACGTCACCACGCCGATCGAGGGCGGCTCGTCGGGGGAGAGCGCGAAGCGGCGGCGGATCTCCGCCACGATCGCTTCGGCCTCGACCGGGTTGGTGCGCAGGAGTTTGCCCGCCCCGGAGCGGTGGAACGTGCCGTCCACCCGCACCAGCGAGACCCCGCGGCCGTCCGGGGCAGAGGAGGCCGGCCCGTGCACCGGTGCCGGGAACGAGGACAGCCGGTTCTCGTAGTACTGGCCGTTGCTGAAGGCGATCAGCGACTCGTCCTGGCTGCGGTAGTGCCAGGACAGCCACTGCCGCGGTACCCGCGCCTGTACGCATTCGGAGAGGATCGACTCCTCGTCCTCCACCGCGGTGGCCAGGTCTTCGGGCAGCGCGTCGTCGTCGGTCGTCGGCTCGGCGAAGGACGTCGGCGGCATCTGCTTGCTGTCCCCGACGACGACCGCGGCGTGCGCCCGGCCCAGCGCGCCGACCGCGTCGGCGACCCGGATCTGCGACGCCTCGTCGAACACCACCAGGTCGAACAGGCCGGCCCGGGCCGGGAAGAACCGGGCCACCGAGTCGGGGCTGACCAGCACGCACGGCATGACGGCGGTGACCAGCTCGCCGTACTCGGCGATCAGCCCGCGCACCCCCAGCCCGCCGCGCTGCCGGTTCAGCTCCCGCTGCAGCGCCCCGACCCGGCCACCGCGGGCGGTGACGTCGAAGGACCGCGCCGAGACGACGGATGCGGGCAGCGCGGCGGTCAGGTGCCGGCGCACCGCCCGGGACGCCGCCGTGAACCGGGAGATCGCCCGCTCGTGCACCGGCGCGTCGAAGGCGGCCAGCCCGGTGGCCTCCTCCCGTTCGGTCATCGCGGCGCGGGCCAGCCCGAGCTCGAAGGAGCGGACGGCGTCGTCGGCCGGCACCGCGCCGGACAGCAGCGCCGACCGGCCCTCACCCAACCCCGCCGAGCGCAGCGGCTCGACCGCGGCGACCAGGTCCAGCCACCGGCGCAGCGACGGCACCCCGGGCGCCGTGACCGCCCGCTCGGCGCGGGTCGCCTGCCACCGGGCGAACAGCCCGTCGATGCCCGCCCACGCCGCGAGCTGCTCGGGCGTCGACCGGCAGACCACCAGCAGTTGCTGCAGCGCGTTCTGCGCGCGGCCGACCACGACGGCGGCCGACGGGTTGGTCGCCGGCCCCTGGGCCAGCAGCGCGCGCAGCGCCCCGGGGAAGCCGTCGCCGCCCTCGACCACCGCGCCGGCCAGCCGGAGCCAGTCGACCTCCCGGTGGACCAGGCCCGGATCGGTCAGCGGGTTCCACGTCGCAGGGATTTGCAGCCCGGGGATCCCTGCGGCCCGGGCGGCCAGCGCCCGCGCCGCCGTCTGCGCGGCGAGCAGCGCCGACGCCAGCGCCGGCACCTCCTTCGGTGCCACCTCGCCGGTCAGCACCGGAGCCAGCTGATCGCGGACGGCGATCAGCCGCTTCTTGCGGCCGAAGAACCCCGACTGCGTCGCGGCCTGCCCGGCGGCGGCGATCTCGGCCAGCGGCAGGTCCAGCGCGGCCGCCGTCGCTCCGTCCACGCCCGGTGCCGCACAGAACGCGGCGACGTCGGCCGACAGCGCGGCCGTGTCGCTGCGCCAGCGGGCCGAGCGGGTCTCGTCCAGCACCGCCAGGTCGACCGGCGGGCCGTCCAACACCCGGGCCAGCCCGGCCAGGTCGCCGGGCGTGCGCACCGCGGCCAGCACCGGCGCCAGCCGTGCGGACCCCAGCAGCTCGGCGACGGCGGCATCGACCGCAGCAGCGGCGGTCGCGGCGGCCGGCACGTCGACGTCGGCGACGTCCACGAAGCCCCACGGGTGGCCCGGCCGCGGCCGGGCCAGGTCGGCGACGTCCGGGAGCCCGGCCAGTGCGCGCCGCACCGCCGTCACGTCCTCGGCGGTCAACCCACCGACCGCGGCCGGGGAGACGGGCAGCGGCGGCACGGAGTCGCCCACGCTCAGCGCGCCGGTGTGCGCGCTGTACAGCGACAGGCCGGCGGCGTTCGGCTCGTGCAGCCGGGTGGCGTACCGGGCCAGTGAGCGCCGGGCCGAACGGAGGTCCTCCCCGTCGGCCGCCAGCCCCTGCTCGTCGACCTGCACCGCGTGCTCCAGCGCCGCGCGGATCTGGGCCCGCACCACGGCCGGCCGGCTGCCCTTGTCGTGCAGGTCGAGGGCGAACGGGCCCATCCCCACCGCGTCCAGCCGCCGGGCGACGACGTCCAGCGCGGCGCGCTTCTCCGCCACGAACAGCACCCGCTTGCCGTCGGCGACCGCCCGGGCCAGCAGGTTGGTGATGGTCTGGGACTTCCCCGTCCCGGGCGGGCCTTCCAGCACGAACGTCCGGCCGGCGGCGGCCTCGGCGACCGCGGTCAGCTGGGAGGCGTCCGCCGGCACCGGCACGGCGGCGGCGAGCTCGTCGAGGTCGACCGAGCCGTCCGCGGCGACCGGGTCGTCGAACGGGTCGGTGGGGGAGTCCACCAGGTGGGCGACCAGCGGGTTCTCGCTCAGCGTCGCCCAGTGCTCGTCGAGGTCTTTCCACAGCCGGAACTTCGCGAACGCCAGGATCGCCAGGTCGGCGGTCGGCTCGACCCGGTACGGCAGCCCCTGCTCGACCAGCGCGATTCGCATCGCCTGCAGCGCGGCGTCCAGGTCGATCCCGGCGCCGTCCTCGGTCGGTTCGGCCAGGCCCGGCACGCTCAGGCCGTGCAGCTGGCGCAGCTTCTCCAGCAGGCAGTAGTTGGGCGTGCTGGTGCCGGACTCGTCCACGGTCAGCCGGTAGGCACCCGACCGCGAATGGGCCTTCAGCACGACCGGCACCAGGATCAGCGGTGAGCGCAACGGCCGGCCGTCGAGCTCCCAGGCGAGGCTGCCCAGCGCCAGGTACAGGTTGTTGGCGCCGGTCTCCTCCAGCACCGTCTTCGCCTTGTAGGCCAGCGCCCGCATCCGAGTGAGGTAGGAGTTCTCCGGGACGTCGACGTACAGGCCCAGGCGGTCCAGGAGCAGCTCGGTCAGCTGCTCCTGCGGCAGCTCCCGGGCCGACCGCAGACCGCGCTCGCGCTGGACGGCAGCCAGCTGGTCGCTGGGCAGCAGGGTCAGCGCCGTCCCGCCGTTGACCAGGTCCTCCAACGCGCCCAGCTGCGCATCCGGCACGGTTAGCGCCATCCCGGCGCGCGGCGTGTAGTTGATCAGCCGGTTGCGCAGGCTCAGGTCCAGCAGCGCGTTCTTCCACTGCGCGATCCGCGGCGGGGCTGCCTCACGAGCATCGAGCGGAGCCGCCGTCCCGCTGTCGGCCGGGCGGGCCGGGGTGCTGTGCACGGCCGGCCGGTACTCGACCACCTGCACGGTGCCGTCGGCGTCCCGCGTGCGGGCCGGCAGCGGGAGGACGCCGTCGCGCCGGGCGCGGTAGACGTCGACGACGCCGATGACCCGGTCGAGGTCGCCGGTGAGCCAGGCGGCGTACGGCGGGCGGTGCAGCTCGTCGAAGCCGACCGGCTCGCTGCGGGTGGTGAGCATCGTGGTCTCCACCAGCCGGATCAGCCCGAGGTCGACCAAGTTCACCAGGCTGGCGACGTCGGTGGTCGCCGAGCTCTGCGCCGACAGCTCCTCGCGCCAGTAGCCGAGGAAGGCGTGCCCCTCCACCAGCCACAGCAACGGGCGGATGCCGGCCTGCTCCAGCGCGGCCGCCAGCACGACGACCAGGTCCAGGCAGGTGCCGACCCGCTCGTCGAGCACCTCGCCGGGGGTGCGCACCTTCTGCCCGACGTCGGCCCAGCTGGCCGGCGGCTCGCTGTAGCGGACGGCACGGCCCTGCACCGCGGCGCAGATCGCGGCGACGATCGCGTCCACCCGCCCGGGGCCGGCCTGGTAGCCCTGGATCGACGGGCTGCCGGTCTCCGTGTCCAGCACCTCAGCGGCCTCGGTGACCAGCGCCGGGATCGACGGGTGGTTGGGCAGGACGTGGGCGGCGAGCATCTCCATCGCCAGCTCCAGCGGAGTGGCCAGCCACTGCGCGGCGGCCAGGAGCTGCACCGGCACGCGGGCCCGGCCGAGCACCTCGCCGTCCTTCTCCACCAGGACCGACAGCCAGCCGGGACGGCGCTCCTCGACCTGCAGCATCGCGGCCGGGTCCAGCCGCAGTCCGACGTCGGTGAGCACCGTGGTGTGCCCGGGGTCGATGTCGGCGAACAGCTCGACGGCCTCGCCGATCGGGCCCTGGGCGTCCCGGACGGCGACGTGCACGCTGGCGTGCCGCACCGGCTGGTCGTGCCCGGTGAGCACCAGTTGCGAGACCACCGCGATGCCGTTGTGGGCCAGCGCGTAGCTGAGCACGGGGACCGCGGTGACCTCGACGGTGACCCGCGCCCCTGTCGCCGCTACGTCGGTCGCCATCGGCTGGGAGGTCACGGGGGCAGTCATGCGCCCTGTCTACCGGCCGGCAGCGACGAGTCCGGGTCAGGCGGTGACGGTTGTGGCAGCTGGGGCGGCCCTGCCGAAGCCGGTACGGATGAGCGCAGGCCAGCGACCGCTGTCGTTGCGGCAACAACGACTAGCTCGTCCTGGGGGGATGGGGGAGGCTGAGCGACATCTGTCGTTGCGATCGCAACGACAGATGTCGTTAGATGGGGCGACGGCTCCAGCTGAGGCGTTATCGGCCTCCTAGCAACGACAAGGGAGTGGCATGTCGGCACCCAGTGGCCCGCGGCGTCGCCGCAAGGACGACCTGACCGGGGTGGGGCAGTTGGTCGCCGACCGGCGGCTCGCGCTGAACCTCACCCAGGCCGAGCTCGCCGACCTGGCCGGGGTGGGCATTTCTTCCGTCCGGACCCTCGAGGCAGGGGCTGACACGCTGACCCTCGCGGTCGCCCTGGCCGTCCTGGACGCCCTCGGGCTAGTGCTGGCCGTCGGCCCACGGCCCGCGCTCGACGCGGTCCCGGACGCCGTGCTGCTCCGACCCGGGACCGGCTCCCGGTGACCACGCCCTCCGTCGCCGACCTGGTCGGTGTCGCGGAGGCCGACGTCTACAAAGCCGGCCTCCTGGCCGGCCGACTGCGCCGGGACGGCGATGACGTCGAGTTCCGCTACACAGACGACTACCTGGCCGATGCCGCCCTGCCGGCGATAGCCGTCTCGCTCCCCAGGAACGCCGAGCCGGTGCGCGCCACCGCAGGGGCAGTCCCGCCGTTCTTCGCCGGCCTGCTCCCGGAGGGTGCTCGCCTGCAAGCGGTCATGGCTGGGGCCCGGACGTCGATCGACGACCACCTCACCCTGCTGCTGGTCGTGGGTTCCGATGCCATCGGCGACGTGCAGGTGCTCCCGAACGGCGCGCCACCCACCGACCCGGCCCTGCTATTCGATCCGGACAAGGCGGGGACGAGCGACTTCGCCGACGTCTTCGCGCGTGCCACGTCCACCGATCCCGACCAGCTCGAGCGGGTCGCGCTGCCGGGGGTGCAGGTCAAGGTCTCTGCGGCGATGCTCTCCACCCCGGTCGGCACCACCTCCGGCCCCGCCATCCTGAAGCTCGACCCGAACGGCTACCCCCACCTGGTCGAGAACGAGCACTTCTTCCTCGGCATGGCTCGCGCATGCGGCCTGCCGGTGCCGCACCACTGGCTGCTGCCCGACCGAGCCGGCCGGCTGGGCCTGCTGGTGGAGCGCTTCGACCGGATCAAGGCAGCCGGCGCGCCGCCGCGCCGACTGGCGCAGGAGGACGCCTGCCAGGTGCTCGGCCGCTACCCGGCAGCGAAGTACCGGCTCACCTTCCAGGAGGCGGCGACCGGTCTGGCCCGCGCCGTCGAGGTGGCCGGTGGCTCGAGACCGCTGGCGCTGCGTCGCATCCTGGAGACAGCGGCCTTCAGCTACCTCATCGGCAACGGCGACCTGCACGGCAAGAACCTGTCCATCCGGCAGGCGCCGTCCGGTCTGTGGGAGGTGACCCCCGCCTACGACCTGCTGTCCACGCAGCCGTACTCGTCCTGGCGCGACCCGATGGCGCTGCCGATGTACGGCCGGGCGAACCGGCTGAGCCGCCGGTGGTGGCTCGACGCGGCGCAGCGACTCGGCCTGGCCGAGCGGGCCCTCGCTCGCGCGCTCGACCGGCTCGTCGACGTCGGCCGGGCACACCTCGACCGACTGGACGAGATCGGCTTCGGCGATGCGACGACCGACCGGCTCCGGGACCTGATCGCGACCCGGTGCGACGAACTCGCAGGCTGAGGGGACCGGAGTCCCGGGGCGATGGAGGTCGACCCGGTCAACCCTGCAGGTCCGAACACCTGGCCCGCGAGCGGCGCCTGAGCCGCGTGTGGCTCATGGGACGAATTCGTTCCGCAGACGCCGGATCCCGTCGGTTCGCCATGTCATGGTCCGCCTCGTTGCACCGAGAGCGGGGGACGCATGAGCGGGATCATCGTGGTCGATCAGCCGACCGACGAGCAGGTGGCCATCTGGCAGGTGAGCGTCGGCGACGGCCTCGAGTCGACGATGGCGGGGGCCTGGGTCCTCCCGGCGGACGACGAGCGGATCGACGGGCTGGTGCGCGGACGCCTCCTGGTGACCACCGAGTCAGCCTCCGGGCGGTTCGGCGTCGGAGCCGACCCCGCGGCCCTGGCGACGGCGATCGGGCAGGAGATCGCCGACCTGGACCGCGCCTTCGCCAGGCACCTGGCGTCCCTCCCGTCGGCCCGCCGGAGCCTCGTCCGTCCGCGGTGGCCCTCCGTCCCCGACACGGCCACCGCCGAGACCGCAGGCGACCCGCTGGCCTCGAGGGCGCTCACCCTGGCCCGCTGGGCCTCCGACCTGCTCACCGCGTGGGACGAGGTGGAGAGCCAGCGGCTCACCCGGCCGTTCCTACTGTCCTCCGGCGGTGAGACCGCCCGCGAGCACCCGCCCGGCTGGCCGGCCGCGCCGGGGACGACGCAGGAGGAGGCAGCGTGAGCGTCGCCGTCCTGGACCTGGAGACCACCGGCCTGCGCCCGGGCGTCGACCGGGTGGTCGAGGTAGGCGTCGTCCTGCTCGACGACCGCGGTGAGGTGGAGGGCGAGTTCTGCACCCTGGTCAACCCCGGCCGCGACGTCGGGCCCACCTCGGTGCACGGCATCTCCGCCCGTGACGTCGCCGACGCACCGGCCTTCACCGACATCGCCGGGTACCTCAGCCACCTGCTGGCCGGCCGGCTCCTCGTCGCGCACAACGCCCTGTTCGACCTGCGGTTCCTGGGCCGTGAGTTCGGCCGCGCCGGCCTGCCGATCGCGCTGTCGCCGTCGCTGTGCACCATGCGCCTGGCGCCGCTGTTCTTCGGCGCCGGCACCCGCTCGCTGCAGGCGCTCTGCGACTACATGTCCATCCCGCTGGATGCACACGCCGCGCTGAACGACGCCCGCGCGACCGCCGAGCTGCTCGTCCGGATGCTCGCCTCCGACCTCGGCACCGAACCGCTGGTCGGCGCCGGCCTCGCCGTCCGCTTCGCCGCCGACGGCGGCTACGAGGGCTTCGAACCGCTCGACGCCGTCTGGGCCGACCTCGTCGCCCGGGCGGTCGAACCCGGCCCGTGCGCGCCGTGCGACCCCTGCCCTTCGGTGCCCCGGGACGCGGCCACCGCACTGTCCCGCCGGCGGGACGGCTACCTCGGCGGGCTCGTCGCGGCCCTGCCCGCGCTGGACGGCGCACCCCCGAGCATGGCGCCCTACCTGACCGTGCTGGACGAGGCGCTCGAGGACCGGCTGGTCAGCATCACCGAGGCCGACCAGCTGTTCTCCCTCGCCGCTGAGCTCGGCTGCGGGCCGGACCACGTGCGGGCCGCGCACCGCCTCTACCTGGAGGCCCTGGCCACCACGGCGCTCGCGGACGACGTGGTCACCGACGCCGAGCTGACCGACCTGCGGCGGGTCGCCGAGCTGCTGGGCATGGAGAGCCGGGACGTCGACGTCGCGCTGACCATGGTGCGCTCCGGCGCGAAGGTCTCCCTGCCTCGCCGGCCCGGGCTGTTCTCCGCTGGCGACAAGATCGTGTTCACCGGCGAGATGTCCCGCAGCCGCGCCGACCTCGAGCAGGCCGCTCAGGACGCGGGCCTCCAGCCGATGTCCTCGGTGTCCGGCAAGACCAGCCTGCTGGTGTGCGCAGACCCGGACTCCCAGTCGGGCAAGGCCCGGAAGGCCCGCAGCCTCGGGGTGCGGGTCATCGGGGAGGCGGTCTTCTGGGAGTCGCTGTCCCTGGCGGGCGCCCGGTGAGCAGCAGGCCGGCGTGACCGCGCGCGTGTTCCCGACGGAGCCGACCTTCGAGTCAGCCGCCGAGCAGTCGTTCGTCCAGGCGCTGCGCGACCAGTTGCCCGACGACGCCGTCCTGTTCTGCAACCTGCGCTTCACCGACCGGTCCGGGGACCGAGAGGCTGACGTCATCGTCGCGTGGCCGGGCGTCGGCGTCGCGGTGATCGAGGTCAAGGGCGGCAGCGTCTCGCTGCGCGAGGGCCAGTGGTGGCAGACCGGCGGGAAGAGCAAGGCGATCCACCCCGTCGAACAGGCGTTGAAGTGCAAGTACGCGTTACGCGACTTCCTCTACCGGCACCCGCGGTGGTCCCGGGGCAACCCACGGTCCAACCACTTCGTCGCGCTGCCGACGACCGTGCTGCCCACCGACTTCGCGGCTCCGGACGCGCCACGCTCGCTGGTCATCGACAGCACGGAGACCAGCCACGCGGCTGGCCGGATCGAGTCGGCGCTGCGCCGCACCGAGGAGGAGCACGACGCGCCGACGCCGGACGACGTCGATCTGCTGGTCGACTGCCTGGCCGGGACGGCGATCCCGCAGGCCGACCTGGTCGCCGACCTGGCCGAGCGGGAGGCCGCCTGCGACCTGCTCACCCACGCGCAGGCGAAGGTGCTCGACTACCTGAGCGGCAACCCCCGGGTGGAGATCCGCGGCGGCGCAGGCTCGGGCAAGACCTGGCTGGCGATCGAGAAGGCCCGGCGGCTCACCTCGGACGGCCAGCGGGTCGCCTTGATGTGCTACTCCCGCGGCCTGGCTGAGTACCTGCGGCGGTGCGTGTTGACCCTCCCGGCGCGTCAGCGACCGGTGTACGTCGGCACCTTTCACAACCTCGGGATCAGCTGGGGCGTGGCTCCCGGCTCCGACGACGACAGCTCGTACTGGGAGCAGCAGCTGCCCGAGACGATGGCGTCACTGGCGGAAGGGCTGCCGGCGGAGGAGCGGTTCGACGCCATCGTGATCGACGAGGCGCAGGACTTCGCCGAGTCGTGGTGGCCCGCCGTCCTCGCGGCGCTGCGGCATCCGGACGACGGCTGCTTGTACGTGTTCTCCGACGAGGGGCAGCGGGTGTTCGCCCGGCAGGGCCGGCCGACGGTGCCACTGGTGCCGATCGAGCTGCCGGAGAACCTGCGCAACACCAAGCAGATCGCCGGCACGTTCAGCAGCCTCGCTCCGGCTCAGATGCGGATCCGCGGCGGTAGCGGCGTCCCGGTGCGGTTCCTCCCGTGCGCGGCGGAGGACGCGATCAGCGTCGCCGACGACGCAGCCGACGCACTTCTCGGCGAGGGCTGGCCACCGGAGTCGCTGGCGCTGCTGACGACGTACAGCCGGCACCCGGTCCAGGTCGAGCGGCAGGCCGCCGGTCAGGACGCGTACTGGGCGACCTACTGGGACGGCGACGACCTGTTCTACGGTCACGTGCTCGGCTTCAAGGGGCTGGAACGGCCGGCCGTCGTCCTCGCGGTGAACGGCTTCCGGAGCGAGGAGCGGGCGCGGGAGATGCTGTACGTCGGGCTCTCCCGGGCGCGTGACCTGCTCGTCGTCTGCGGCGATCTCGAGCTGATCCGCCGCGTCGGTGGCGAAGCAGTCGCGCGGCGGCTGACCTCGGGACCTCCCCGATGACCGCGCCAGGAGCCCGTGGTGGTATCACTTCGGTACCATCGAACGATGGCCATGACCCTGCGGACCGACGACGAACTCGAGCGCGCACTCACCGCGCTCGCGGAGGCGGAGGGCACCTCGCGCCAGGAGATCGTCCGGCGCGCCGTCCTGGAGCGGTATGAGAGAAGCGGCCACGCCGCTCGCGTTCAGGCGAGCTCGGGCCGCCTGATCGAGAAGTGGGGCGACGTGCTCGACCGGCTGGGCACGGTGTGAGCCAGGTCGAGCACCTCGAGCTGGACGACCTCCTGGCTCTCGTCCGGGCGCTGGACACCGGCCCGGTGCGGGATGTGGGCCTGCTGGACTCCGCGGCTGCGCGGCCCCGGGCGACGGCTTTCGGAGAGCCGGCCTACCCGACGTTGTCGCTGCAGGCCGCCGCGCTCCTCCACTCACTGGTGGGCAACCATGCGCTCGTCGACGGGAACAAGCGACTGGGCTGGTTGGCCACAGTCGTCTTCCTCGACCTCAACGCCCACGAACCGGAGCTGAGCGACGACGCCGCCTTCCAGCTGGTCATGGACGTGGCGGCCGGCTCGGCCGAGGTCGAGGAGATCGCCGAGCGACTTCGGGTCAGGTCGCGCTGACCCGCCGCGGATGCCGGGCATGACGAGCGGGTCACCAGAGGGGCAGTTCACGGGCGACGCCGCCGGCCGCAGCGACTCAGCTCGATCGTCCGCCGCGTTGACCTGTTCGGGGGACGGCCTCGACCTTCGCCGCTCGTAGCCAGGCCGGTCCGCTGACTCAGCCACTCGCTGCGCCGGTCGACCGGGGCAGGCGGTCCAGCGTGGCGGTGAAGCTGTCGTTCCAGAGTCCGAGGTGCGGCCACGCGTCCCGCACCCTTGCCGTGGCCTCCGCGGTTGAGAGGCCCTCGGTTCGACGCAGCCACGCCCGCAGCACCAGCCCGGTGCGCGACGCGCCGCCGTGGCAGTGCACGAGCACCGGCCGGCCCTCGGCCCGGAGGGCCGCGATGTCGTCGAGGACGTCGGCCAGCACGGCGTCCAGCTCGCTGTTCGCGTCGTCGTCGGTCAGGTACGCGAACCGCTGCACCTCGTGCCCGAACGGCTCGCCGGTCCGGCACAGCGAGACGACGGCGAAGTCCCGAGCGCTGATCCGCGCACCGTCCAGGTCGGCGGCCCACACACCCGGCAGCACCTCGCGCGGCTCGATCCGGAGGCTGCGGGCCGCCACGTGCCGGTCCGTCCGGCGGCCGTCCAGGGTCATGGCGAGGGCGTGCAGGTCGGCCAGGTCCCAACGCTTGTGGGCGTAGCCCGGCACCCGGCCGTGGACGACGGAGGTCCACCGCATCGGGATGCCGGCGATGCCGAGCACCGCACCGGCCAGCCCGCCGGCGACGGCGGCCACCGTGTCGGTGTCGCCACCGAGGTCGATGACCAGCCGCATCACCCCGGCGAAGTCGGCCGCGTGCCGCAGCGCCCACACCGCCGAGCCGAGCGTCGGCCACACCGCGCCGTTGCTCTCGGTCGCCTGGTCCGGCGTCCAGTCCGGTGCCAGCACGGTCGCCCAGCGGTCGCGGTGCTCGGGAGCCACGAGCTCCAGGGCCGCGGGGATCGCGGCCAGCGGCTCGCCGCCGTCCAGTGCCACCCGAACCAGCTCGTGGAAGACCGCGCAGCCCTCCCCGGCCGACGGGTCGCCGTGGGTCAGGGCGGAGATCCGCCGGGCGGCGTCCATGGTGGCCTCGGTGCCGGACCGGGCGAACCAGATCGCGGCCGGCGTCGTCCGCATCAGCGAGCCGTTGCCGGCCCCGTGCCCGGAGCGGGCGAAGTGCTCAGCCGCGGCGACGTCCCACGGCCGACCGGAACCCAGGACGGCGCGGGTCTGCTTCCCGGCGTCCGGCGCGCCGGCGCGCAGCCAGGTGCGGAACCGGTCGAAGAGGTCGGCCTCGTCCAGACCGTCCCGCTCGACCAGGGACGCCGCCACCAGCAGCGCCATCTGGGTGTCGTCGGTGAACTCGCCCGGCTCCCGGTCCAGCGTTCCGCCGCCGCACATCTCGGTGGCCACCCCGCGGGCGTCGGTGGGGAAGCGGGCGGAGAACTGGCCGGCCGGGCCGAACTCGAACGGCGCGCCGAGGGCATCGCCGACGGCGGAACCGATCAGCGCACCGGCGACACGGTGGTCACGCGGCATGGGTCCGGACATCTGGCCTCCCTCGGTGGCACGGCGTGCAACCGCGTACGAGTCAGCCGCACACGCGCCCTACGGTCAACGGGTGAGTGACCAGGGAGAGCAGGACCGTTCGTCGGCGGGCCACCGACGCCCGTCCGTCGCGGTCGACACCGCCGTCCTGACGGTGGACGTGCGCAACGGCGCCCTCGGCGTCGTCCAGCACCAGCGCCGCGGGGAGTGGGCGCTGCCTGGCACCTTCCTGCACGAGGGCGAGACGCTGGCCGACGCCGTCCTCCGCTCGCTGGCGGAGGAGGTGGGCCTCCGAGGAACGCGCCCGCAGCAGTTGCACGTCTTCGAGGATCCCGAACGCGACGACCGGGGTTGGGTCCTCTGCGTCGCCCACGTCGTCCTGCTGCTCGCCGAGGACGTCGACCCGGTGGCGACGAGCCGGGACGACGTCCGGGTGGTGTCCGTGGACGACGCCGTGGGGCAGCCGTTCGACCACGACGCGATCGTGCGCCTGGCCGTCGACCGGGTGCGGCAGGACTACGCGCTGCAGCCCGACCCCGCCGGCCTGCTCGGCGAGGCGTTCCCGCTCAAGAGCCTGCAGGCGCTGCACGACGCGGTGGCACCGCAGCCCGGGCCGGGGGAGAGCCGGCCGTCCATCGACACGTTCCGGCGGTACATGGTCGGCAAGGGGCTCATCCAGCCCACCGGGGAGTTCGCCCGCAAGGAGCGGCCGGGCGCCATGGGCAAGCCCGCCGAGCTCTACCGCCGCGCGGGAGAGAGCCGGGACGGCCTCGGCATCCGCCCGGTGCGCCAGGAACGGAACCGGGCCGAGCGACCGGCGGACGACGCGGGCTCGGCCCGGACCTTCGGCGAGCTGGGCGCGCACAACGTGGCGCCGGCGATCCAGCGACTGGTGGACGAGGTCGGTGCCGAGGTGCCGCTGACGCTCACGGTGATGCCGCACTACGTGGCCGTGCGGCCGGCGGGGGAGGAGCGGGTCGCTGCCTACGCCCGGCCGCAGACGCTCTCCGTCGGACTCGACCCGGACGCCGCGGTCACCGTCGCCGACGACCACCCGGACTTCCGGCTCGAACGCACCTCAGCGGCGACGCACCACGTGCACGTGCCCGCGTCCGCGCTGGACGAGGCGGCGCGCCGGCAGGTGGCCCGCACGGCGCTGGAGCAGGCCCTCGCCCGCATCACCGGCGCGCACTGAGCCTCGGGGAACCCGCCGGGAGTGGATCTCGTCGTCCTGGGGCACAGGTCCGAAGATGCGCGGCCAGCACCGGCCGCTTCACCAGAGGGAGACCACCATGGCAGGCATGATCCGCAAGCTCCTGATCTCCGGCGTCGCGTCGAAGGTCATCCAGGAGGCCCGCAAGCCGCACAACCAGGCCAAGATCAAGAAGGCGATCGCGGACTTCCAGAACAAGCGCGGCGGCGGAGGTCGCCCGGGCGGCACCACGCGCTACTGAGCCGGGTTCCGGGGCCGCCTGCGGCTCCCGGCCGCCGGTAGCCGCGTTCCTCGAGGCCGGCCCAGCGGCGATCGATGCGCGTCCGGGCGACTCACGCCGGGTGGCTGCGCCACCGGGCGACTCACGCCGGGTGGCTACGCCACCGGGCGATGACGCCCGGGACCAGTTCAGCGCCCGCGGCTCCGACGGCGGCCGACCCGAGCACCACCGACCACGACACCGGGTCCAGCGGCGTACAGCCGAAGAACCGGCTCACCCCGGGGGTCTGCACGATCCCCACGAGGACGGCGAGCGAGCCGGCCACGGTGGCCAGGACCAGTGGGCTGCGCCGGCCGGACCACGCGGTCTGCGCCAGCTGGGTGGTGATCAGCGCGGCCAGACCCATCGTGCTGGCCCGGCCGGGCAGCGGCCCGGTCAACCGGCCGACGACCCAGGCGCCGGTGGCGCCGGCCGTCGTCGCCGCTCCCCGGACCAGGACCATGTGCCGGACCGCGTCGGTGAACCCGCGGTGGGGACCGGCCCGCAGCACCGCGGCGAGCGGGTGCCCGGCGAGCGGGCCGTCGTCATCCCCGGCCGGGACGTGCCGCGGCGCGGCGACCGCGACGGCCAGCGCCGGGAACATGTCGGTGAGCAGGTTGACGAGCAGCAGCTGGCGAGTGCCCAGCGGCGCCCGCCCCCCGACGGCGGTGCCGAGCACGGTGAACGCCACCTCGCCGGCGTTGCCGCCGACGAGGATCGACACCGCGTCGCGGACGCGGGACCACATCGCCCGGCCCTCGGCGATCGCGTCGACCAGCCGAGTGAGGTCCAGGTCGGTGAGCACCAGATCGGCAGCGGCGCGGGCGGCCGGCGACTCCGCGCCCTCGACCCCGACGCCGACGTCGGCCAGCCGGATCGCCGCGGCGTCGTTCACCCCGTCGCCGGTCATCGCGAGCGTCGCCCCGGCCCGGCGCAGCGCGGCCACCAGGGTGACCTTCTGCTCGGGCGAGAGCCGGGCGAACACGGCCGTCTCGCGGACCATCCGGGCCCGCTCGGTGTCCGACGCCCGGGCCAGTTGAGCGCCGGTGACCACTCGGTCAGCGTCGGGGACGCCGGCCTCGGCGGCGATGGCGCTGGCGGTCCCCGGGTGGTCACCGGTGGCGACCACCACCCGGACGCCGGCGGCCCGCAGCTGCTCCACGGCGCGCACCGAGGACTCGCGCAGTGTGTCGGCCAGCCCGATGAACCCGCGCAAGGTCAGCCGGTCGGCCGCCTCGTCGAGGTCCTCGGGCAGGCCGTCGACTGCGCGGTCGGCGACGGCGAGCACCCGCAGCCCGTCGCCGGTCAGCTGCCGGACGCGGTCGCGCACCTGCGGGTCGTCGGCGCAGCGGCGGAGCACCACCTCGGGGGCGCCCTTGACCACGAGCCGGCCGTCCCGGACGGCGGCGGAGAAGCCGCGGCCCGCGGTGAAGGCCAGCGCCTCGTCCGGCGCGCCGTCGTGACCCAGACCGCGATCGGTGGCGGCCGCCACGACCGCGCGGTCGGTCTCGTGCGCCCGGTCGTCGCCGTTGCCCATGCCCGCGGCGGCCAGCCGGAGCAGCTCCGGCTCGGCGGCCTCGTCGTGGGCGGCGCCGCCGTCGGTGCCGCCGTCCGGACCGACGGGGACGAGACGCGCGACGCGCAGCCGGTTCTCCGTCAGCGTGCCGGTCTTGTCGAAGCAGACGGTGTCGACGCGGCCGAGCGCCTCCAGCACCCGGGCGCTGCGCACCACCGCACCGCGCCGGGACAGCCGCCGGGCCGCGGCCTGCTGGGCGACCGTGGCGACCAGCGGCAGCCCCTCGGGGACCGCGGCCACCGCAATCGCCACCCCTGCGGCCACCGACTCGCGGAGCGGGCGGCGCCACAGCAGGCCCAGCGCGGTGACGGCCGCGCCACCGGCGAGCGTGAGCGGCAGGACGGCGCGGGTGAGTTCGGCCAGCCGGGCCTGCACGCCGGCCGGCGGGGCCGCGCCCCCGGCGGCGCGCGCGGCCCGGCCGGCCTGCGTGGCCTGACCGACGGCGACGACGACGGCCCTGCCGCGGCCGGCCACCACCGTGGTCCCGTCGAAGAGCATGCAGCTGCGGTCGGCGACCTCGGCCCCCGGAGTCGGGGCCACCGACTTGGCGACCGACAGCGACTCGCCGGTGAGCCCGGATTCGTCGACCTCCAGGTCCTCGACCTCGAGCAGCCGGGCGTCGGCGGCGACGACGTCGCCGGGTTCGACGAGGACGACGTCGCCGACGCGCAACGCGGTCGCGGGCACATCCTCACTCCCGCCGTCGGTCTCCCGGCGTGCGCAGTGGCCCTGGTCGAGCAGCAGCGCTTCCAGGGCGGTCTCGGCGCGCAGCCGCTGCAGGCCGCTGACGACGGCGTTGATCCCGGTGACGCTGCCGACCAGGAACGCGTCGGTGGCCTCACCGAGGACCGCGGTCGCCGCCGCGCCGGTGGCCAGGACCGGAGTCAGCGGATCGGCGAGCTCGGCGGAGACCGTGCGGGCGAACCGGGCCGGTATCCGGACCGCGGGCACCTCGGCCACCCGGCGGGCTGCGGCGGGCACGCGGCCGGGCCGGTGCTCGGGCTCCCTGGGCAGGTCGGCCAGGCGGCGCAGGACCTCGTCGGGCTCCAGCGCGTGCCAGGGGGTGTGCGCGGTCGGTGCCGGGACAGGGCGGCCGGCGGAACGCACGGCGACCCAACTCCCGGTGGTCATCGTCATGACGGTCGCCCACTTGCCCGGCGTCGTGGCCCGGCGCTGGCCGTAGCGGGCGCTGCCGACAGCGGCGAGCAGGCCGCCGAGGACGTTGCCGGTCAGCGCGGCGCCGGCCGCGCGTCGGCTGACCGCCTTTCCGTCGGGAACGGCGGCGACGATGCGGCAGGCGTCGGCCAGCCCGGGAGCGGTGACCAGGTCGGCACCCCAGGCCGGGCCCCGGCCCTCGAGAACCGGGGCCACCGCGATGTCGGAGGCCAGCAGTGCCGGGCCGTCCACCGCGGACACCAGCAGGACGCCGCGCCCGTCGGACTGCAGCCGCCGGACCGTGTCGACCAGGCCCTCCTCGGCGGAGGTCACGTCGTCGGCCAGGCCGGCGATCTCCCGCGTGCCGACGTGCCGGGAGAGGACCAGCCGGAGGCCGGCGTCGGCGGCGGTGGTGAGCAGCGACTCGGCGTGCGGGTCGAGCTCGGGGGCGACCATGGCGGTGCCGACCCGGCGGCGGCCCCTCAGGAGCGAGCGGACCTCGCCGCCCGGTGCGTCGGACGGCGTACGTGGTGGGCCGAGCCGGAGCCGGCCGGTGCCGTTCCCAGCAGCGGCGTCGGCGTCGGCGTCGGCGTCGTCGTCGGCGAGCAGGCGGGCGGCGGTCGACCAGACGTCGGCGTCGTCCCATCCATCGGCCTCGGCAGTGGCCTCCACGACCGTTGGCGGTCCGGTGCACAGCGTCCGGCCGTCGACGACGACGGTGTCGATGCGGTCGAGCCGGCGGTAGGCCGAGCCGTCCAGCGGAAGGATGCCGTGGCGGGACAGCAGGAGGTCCAGGACGGCGGCGAAGGACTCCCGGCCCTGGACGGCGGCCTTCGGCGTGAGGGCCTTGAGCAGGTCGGCGGAGCGGCCGGGGCGGCGGGTGAGCGCGACCAGACCGAGCGCCGCAGCGAGTTCGGTGGGCGCCAATCGTTCGCGGTAGGTCTCGATCGGGCCGGCCGGCAGGGATCCCGGTCGCGGGCCGGGCGGCTGCTCGGGGGCGGCGTCGTCGGGCTCGGGTCGGCAGAGCTCCCGCTCGCGGCGCCGCCAGACCTGGCGGCGCGCGCGCATCTCCAGGGCCCGCTGGATCGCGGCGGCGGCATTGAGTGCCGGCACGGTGGGGCTCTGGGTGAGGGCGTGCAGCAGCGCGCCGGTGCCTTCGAAGACCAGGTCGGTGCCGACCGGCCCGACGCGGTCGGAGACCGCCCGCTTGAGCCATTGCTGGGTGTCCAGCAGCGCCATGAGCAGGGTGGCGTGCCGGTGCACCGCGGGGATCGGCAGCACCTTGGCGGCGGCGGCCACGCCGACGGCGACGGTGTCGACGGCCGCGGCGAGGACGGCGGCCAGCAGCGGTTCGAGGTCGGCCGGGTGGTCCGGGCGCTGTGGGAAGACCCCCGTGGCGCCGCGGGCCTGCTCGATCTCGGTGACCACGCCGACGACGTCGTCGAGGGTGACCCGGCGGGCGTCGACGGCGACCAGCACCCGGCCGACGACGTCGTTGACCGTGGCCCACTCGACGCCCTCGAGCCGCTCCAGCTGGCGGCGCAGGGCGGTGCGGGCCTCGGGAGCCTCGTCGTCGGCGGGCGCCTCGACCTCGATCTGGAGGCGGTCGCGGTCACCCCAGACCCGTCGCGTGTGGCGGGCGAGCGGCGGCTCGACCATGCCCCTCGCCGCGTCGACCAGGTCGTGCAGGTGGCCGCCGGGGAAGGGGTCGGCCCCGGTGACCAGGGTGCCGACCGCCCGGGTGCCGGAGACGGCGGCGTCCCTCGCGAGGTGGATGGAGCCGGTGGCCACGGTGGCCCCTGCTCTGGCGACCCGGGAGGTGACCGAGGCCGTCTCGCCCAGCAGGCCGGCACCGACGACCACCGGCACGGCGGCCAGCGCCGCGGCGCCGGTGGCGAGGCGCGTGGCCTCGCGCGCGGCGCTGCCGGCCCACGCGATCGGGCGGAGCAGCGCCATGGGACCCCCCGTGTGACGACGGTCACCAAACGGTACGTCGTCGGCCGGCCCTTCGTGTCGGTGTGGTTCGTCCGGCCGATCCCGGCAGTCGCGTCAGTGGGGTCCGCTACCCGACGGCGAGGCAGGTCGGAACCCGGGGCGCGGAGTGACCCATGGGGTGACTCACGGTCGGCCGTCGTCCGGATCAGCCGTTCGTCGCACCCCAGCGGCGGATGACCGGCGAGGATGGCGGTGTGCCAGCCGACCACCGTCCGGCGCTGCCGCCCTTCGCCGGCGAAGAGCACGTGTGCCTGTCGTGCCCGTTTTCCTACGGGGATCACGACGTCGACAGCGCGTCAGCAGTCATCGCGGCCATCCCGGCCCGAGCCCGGGCGCTGTTCGGCTCGATCGACGATGCGACGTGCCGGCAGCCCGGCCCGGACGGCGCGTGGTCCGCGGTGGAGTACCTGTGCCACCTGCGCGACGTCTACGCCACCTCCACCATCCGGCTGCACCGGGCGCGCACCGAGGACGACCCTGCCCTCGAGCCGATGCTCAACGACCTGCGGGCCCGCCGCTTCGGCTACCTCGACGCCGCGGTCGAGCCTGCGCTGGACCAACTGCAGGCCCACGTCATCGGCTTCCTCGCTGAGATCGAGCGAGTCCGACCCGAGGACTGGGGCCGACCAGTGCACCGCCTCCCGGACGAGCACCGCAGCGCGCGGTGGCTGGTCCGACAGGCAGCGCACGAAGGCGTCCACCACCTCCGCGACATCACCGAGGTCTCGCGGCAGCACTGACGGTCGCGGGGGCTCCGCCCGGAGGATGCCTCGGGACGGCGATGACGTCGAGTTCTGCTGGCACCGACGACCACCTGACCGGCTGACGGCTTCGAAGCGCCCGGTGTCAGCGGCTCGGGTCGGAGAACGCATCCCGCGCGGCGATCAACTGCCGCCGCCGCTCGGACGTCAGATAGCGCGGCGATCCCAGCTGCGGCCCGGCCGGGTCATGGGCCGCAGCGCCGATCGCCTCCAGGAGGGTGGTGCCGCGCTGCGACGGCGACCCGGTCAGGCCGAAGTGGGCCATCAGGTCCTGCGTCGTCAGGCCGCCTGCGATGAACGGCCGATTCGACCGGACCACCAGCCAGCACGCCGCTGCGGCGAGGGTGTCGGAACGACCGCGACGGCGGAAGACCTCGGGACCGCCCTCGGCGGCTGCGGCCACCAGCCGACGGGTCGCGGTGCGGTGTTCGACGTCCAGCAGCGCATCGCAGCAGCGGTCGACCAGCTCCACGACCTCGCCCACCCGGCCACGCACGTCATCCGGCACCCGATCCCAGGCGAACGGTTCATCGGGCAGCGGTTCGGCGTCCAGCTCCTCGAGAGCCGCAGCCCCGCCGACGACGCGAGCCAGCTCCTGGGCCTGCTCGGCCAGGTGCTCGTCCGGGTCGAGCACGCCCAGGGCCGCGCGCAGTGCATCGGGTCCCTGGAGGCGCGGGGAGCGGATCGCCTCCTGGTACTCCGGCTCGAACTCGTCGACCGCGGCCAGCGTCTCCGCGGTCAGTTCCGGCCGAATGCCGCGTTCGGTGTGACTGAACCGAATCAGGGTCCGCAGGACGTCCGGCGCCTTCGCCAGCAGGCGAGCGTCGGCGACGATCTTCCGCGGGATCCAGTCGACCAGCAGGATCTCCACAGCCACCGGGCTCCAGCGCAGCGGATCGCCGGGCCCGTAGTCGGTGCCGAACCACAGGATGTCGCCGAGCAGCTCGCGGTGGTCAGCACCGGTCAGGCCGGTCCCGAAGGGTGACTCGAGCACTCGTGCGGCCAGGGCCTCCCGGTCCGCGGTGCTCCACTCGGGCCGCTGGTAGCCCTGCCCACCAGCGGGCAACAGGCCGAGGGCCCACTCGACCAGCGGGCGGTTCGTCGGCCAGGTGTCGGTCTCCAGGGGTGGGGACAGCCGGGCCCCGTGCTCGATCGCCTCGGTCGCCCGGGCACGCACGTCGGCGGGGGCGAGCTCGGTGATCCCGAGGTCGGGATCGTCGGTGGTGTCCTGCATGAGCACGATCAGGTCCGGCAGCGCACCCGGGACCACGAGGGCGTCCTTCACGACCGTCCCGAGGTTGTGGTCGACGTAGACGGAGACCGCCAGCTCCGACGCGTCGGCGAGCGTGACGCCCAGGAGCAGGCTCTCCCCGTCGCCGAGCACGTGCCCGAACTCGGCTGCGCGATCGGAGGCGCGGGCCCGGTCGAGCTCGGTCAGCCAGCGGGGGAGGACGTGCCCGCGCAGGGCGACCTCGCGGTCGACGCGGGCGCGCAGGACCCGGTCGCCGGTCAGTCCGGCGACCGCCGCCACCAGGGCGGAGGACTCCAGGCGCGGCACGTGGAGGAACGCCTGGACGAGTTCCTCCCGGGGCGGCAGGGACTCGGCGTCGTCCGACCGGAAGGGGGAGTCCCTGCGCGGGTCCGTGGCGGAGAGAAAGGCGCTGGCCACGTCGAGCAGGCCCAGCGGCTCACCTGTGGCGAGCGCTTCCGCCACCTGATCGAACAGGTCGGGAGTCCGCCGGCCCCCGCCGGCTCGACCGATCCGGCGGCTCGAGCTGGCTCCGTGCTTCCGTCGGCGTGAACGCTTCGGCACAGGACGACGCTAGCGGGTGCAGCGGTGGCTGGCCGACGTCGCAGCAGGGACGTCGACCCGCCGGTCGTCGCGCGGAGCCGCTCCTTCAGGCGTTCGTGTCCACGACGGCGAGGCCGTCGTCCCGCCAGGCGCTGAGCAGCTCCTGATCGCCGCTGGCCGCGACCAGGTCGTCCTTGGCGACGGCGAGCGCGGCCGCGCAGTGGACGGCGTCATAACCTCGCAGCCCGTGCCGGAGTGCGGCTGCGGAAGCCGCCCGCAACCGTGGTCCGTCTGCAGGCACGACCGTGACGTCGCTCCACAGCCCGTCTAACAGGCCCAGAGCGGCATCGCTGGCCGAGCGGAGCAGACGCCCAGTGCGTTCCGTACGGGCGATCGCCGCCGACGCCTCGACGTGTCCCACGGCCGAGCACAGCACCACGTCGGCGGCGTCCCACAACTGGCGGCAGCGCGGAGACGACGCCTCGCTGACCAACAAGGGAACGAGCGCCGACGTGTCCAGGTACAGGATCACCGCCGGTCGGCGAGCACGGTCTCCGAGAGCGAGATGTCCGCGACGACGGGGTCGGGCGCCGGACGCTTGCGGTGCGCCGGCGGCTGGACGATGCCCTCGGCGATCAGCTGATCGAGTGCGGTCGGAACGCCGATCGGGGTGATGCGAGCGACCGGGGTGCCGTGGTCGGTCACCGTGATCGTGGCGCCACCTCGAACGTCGGCGATGTGCTTGCTGAGCCCGTCCCTGAGGTCGCGGATGCCGATGCTCGTCATGTCCACCCCTGTGTAGCCAGTAGTCCTTACTCGAATATAGCCACACGCGTCTGCGCCAACCAGAGGGTCCGCAACGGGCACGCGTGTCGCGAGTGGGGCGTCGGAGCCGGTCGGGCAGGCCGCCGGGCGGCGACCGGGGTCAGCAGGGGCCAGGTGTCAGCAGGGGCCAGGTGTCAGCAGGGGCCAGGTGTCAGCAGACCGATCGCGCCACCCGTGGGTCGACCGGCGCAAGCAGCACCATGGTCGGTGGAGCGAGGGCCGGCTGGCCGATGGCCGCTGCGATCGTCTCGTCGTACCGCTGGATCTGTGTCTCGTGCAGCAGGTCGTCGAGATCGAGGTAGATCACGGACCGAGGCGCTCGAGAGCTTCGGCGTGACGGGGGAGTTCGGTCTCGAGCACCCGGTCGAGGAGCTCCCGCCTGCTGGTGCGCTCGATGTAGTCGCGTAGCGCCTGGCGAGCGACCTCCTGCATCGACCGGCCCTCGAGTTCGGCCCTGCGCGCAGCGCGTCGGTCTCCTGGTCGTCGAGGAGAATTCATGGCCGCACAAGAAAGCGGCGGACGTGGACGGGCATCGGGGGAGCGCTGCTGGTGGTCGCTGTCGTGGGGTCTGCCGCCCTCACCTTCGAACTGCTGCCCGGCCTCGAGGCGACGGCCACTGATCGCACCGGGCCGACGGCCGGCATCGAGGCGGCCGGCAGGCCGCTGGGCACGCCTCTCGCCCCTCCTGTGGGCGGCGGGACCCACCAGTTCGCGCAGCTGCAGGACGACGGGATGACGCCGATCGCCTACGACCCCTGTCGTCCGGTGCACTACGTCGTCCGTCCGGACAACGCCCCGGTCGGCGGCGACCTGCTCATCTCCGACGCCGTCGCCCAGATCTCGGCGGTCACCGGGCTGCAGTTCGTCGACGACGGCGCCACCGACGAGGCCCCGAGTGACCAGCGCGATCCCTTCCAACCCGACCGTTACGGCGATCGGTGGGCGCCCGTGCTCGTCATCTGGGACACGGTCGCCGAACAGCCCGACCTCGCCGCCGACGTCGCGGGCCTGGCCGGCAGCCTCGCCGTCTCGTCCGGCGACAGGCCGGGCGTCTACGTCACCGGCCTGGTCGAGCTCGACGCCGCCCAGTTCACCGAGGTCCTCAGCGGACCGGGCGGTCAGGCGGTCGCCCGCGCGATCGTGGTGCACGAGTTCGCGCACCTCGTCGGCCTGGACCACGTCGACGACCCGACGCAGCTCACGTACCCGACGACCTCCGCCGTCCTCGACTTTGCCGCCGGTGACCTCACCAGCCTGAGCCGGCTGGGCGCGGGAGCTTGCGTCCCCGCTGTCTGACGGCCGACAGCCCGGCACCCGGAAGCGGAACGTAGCGACAAGGGGAGCGATCGCCAGTGCATGGGCGCACGAGTGCCCACCGACACCCTGTCCCCCGACGCTCGTGCTCTGGTGCGCCAGTACAGCCAGAGCACGAGCGTGCGCCGACGACGTGTGGCTGACCAGCGCCGGCGAGCTGCTGTGGTCGGGTGTCGGGTGCGCGAGGTTTACCGGCGGCGCCGCGGCCACATCCCGGTCTTCCGGCGGCCCTCGGACGCCCCCCCGCCCCCACCCGCGCCGAGAGCACCGGCGGCGAGC
>NZ_JAAKGN010000150.1:0-11842 GCF_011039295.1 Modestobacter sp. KNN46-3
ACCGCCTGGCTCAACCAGAACGGCTACGACGCGGTGAACGTCGGTGGCGGGATGGGCGAGTGGGACGCGGCCGGCCGGCCCATGGTGAGCGAGACCGGCCGCCCGCCCTACGTCGTCTGAGCGGCCACGACCCGAGGGGCCGAAGTCGCGACTTCGGCCCCTCAGTCGTTGACCGGGTAGTCGGCGAAGCGTGAGCGCAGGTCCTTCTTGGAGAACTTGCCGACGCTGGTCTTGGGCACCTCGTCGATGAACTCGACCGCCTCGGGCAGCCACCACTTGGCCACCAGCGGGGTGATGTGGTCGATGATCTCCTGGCCGGTCACGGTCTCGCCCTCCCTGACGACGACGCAGGCGAGCGGCCGCTCGTCCCACTTCGGGTGCGGGATGCCGACGACGGCGGCCTCCTTCACCGCCGGGTGGCTCATGATCGCGTTCTCCAGGTCGACCGAGGAGATCCACTCACCCCCGGACTTGATCAGGTCCTTGGTGCGGTCGGCGATCCGGATGTTGCCGTCCTCGTCGAGCGCGGCGACGTCGCCGGTCTTCATCCAGCCGTCCGGGGTGGTCAGCTCCACCCCGGCGTCGGGCCGGTAGTAGTCCTTCGCGCACCACGGGCCGCGGACCTGGAGCTCACCGGTGGCCTTGTCGTCCCAGGGCTGCTCCTCCAGGGTGTCCGCGTCGACGATCCGGGCCTGCACGCCGAACAGCGGCAGGCCGGCCCGGGCTCGCCGTTCGGCCTTGGTGCCCTCGTCGGCGTCCGCCCAGCGAGCCGACAGCGTGCCGCCGGAGGCGACCGGGTGCGTCTCCGTCATGCCCCACGCCTGGTACAGCGGGAGGCCGACCTGCTCGCGGTAGGCCTCCGACAGCGCCTTGGGCACGGCGGAGCCGCCGCAGCCGATCTTCCGCAGCCGGTGGGTGCGGCCGGCCAGGTGCGGCAGCGCGCCCTGGAAGATCGTCGGCACCCCCGCGGTGAAGGTGACGCCCTCGTCGATGATCAGGTCGGCCAGCGCCTGCGGCTGCATCATCGCGCCGGGGAAGACCATCGCCGCACCGGACGCGGGGGCGGCGTGCGCGATCCCCCAGGCGTTGGCGTGGAACATCGGCACGATCGGCATCGCGACGTCCTCGACGCCGATGCCGAAGCCGTTGGGGGAGACCACGGCCATCGTGTGCAGCACCGTCGACCGGTGGCTGTAGACGACGCCCTTCGGGTTGCCCGTCGTGCCGCTGGTGTAGCACATGGAGGCGGCTGCGTTCTCGTCCGTGGTGGTGAACTCGACCGGCTGCGCGTCGGCCAGGAGCGTCTCGTAGTCGAGCACCCGCGGGTCGTCGGGCACCTCGTTGTCGCCGCCGTCGTCCATCACCACCACGTGCCGGACGGTCGTCATCGTGTCGATCAGCGGCCACAGCAGGGGCAGCACGGTGCGGTCGACGAAGACGACCTCGTCCTCGGCGTGGTTGGCGATGTAGGTCAGCTGCTCGGGGAACAGGCGCACGTTGAGCGTGTGCAGCACCCGCCCGGTGCAGGGGGCGGCGAAGTACAGCTCCAGGTGGCGGGCCGAGTTCCAGGCGAACGTGCCGACCCGGCCGTCGGCGCTGATCCCCAGGGTGTCCAGCACCCCGCCCAGCCGGCGGGTGCGGTCGGCCCACTCGGCGTAGGTGGTGCGCACCTTGCCGCTGGGGTTGTTCGTGACGATCGGGACGGCGCCGTGGTGCTGCTCGGCGTGCCGGAAGATCGTGTCGATGGTCAGGGGGACGTCCTGCATCAGCCCACGCATGGCCGCATGGTGCCAGTGACCGAGCTCACGTTCTACCCGTGGACGCCGCCCGCCGACGACGCGCCGGCCCACCCCCCCCCGGACAGGGGGGCCGCCATCGCCTCGGAGCAGGCCGGATGCGGGGTGAACGGCCCGTTACGCGACCGTGACGATCCAGTTCGGGTGACGGGCTTGACGGACCGGGGTTGTTAGCGCTCACACTGTCTCAGCCCGCAGCGGCGGGCCTGCGCCAATCAGGGGGCAGATGTCTCGAAGGAGAGATGTGGCAGTGAACAAGAAGCTCGGACTGACCGCCCTGGGCGCCTCGCTGGCGCTCACCCTCAGCGCATGTGGTGGCGAGGGCGCCGGCAGCACCAACGACACCGAGAACGCAGCTCCTGAGGACCTCACGATCGGCGTCTCGATGCCGACCGAGACCTCCGAGCGCTGGATCGCCGACGGCGCCAACGTCGAGGACCAGCTCGAGGGGGCCGGGTACCAGGTCGAGCTGCTGTACGCCGGTGACGACATCCCGACCCAGTCACAGCAGATCGACCAGATGATCGCCCAGGGCGTCGACGCACTGATCGTCGCGGCGATCGACGGCACCG
Source organism: Modestobacter sp. KNN46-3 (assembly GCF_011039295.1). Taxonomy (NCBI): domain Bacteria; kingdom Bacillati; phylum Actinomycetota; class Actinomycetes; order Geodermatophilales; family Geodermatophilaceae; genus Modestobacter; species Modestobacter sp. KNN46-3. The sequence continues at coordinate 2,369 of NZ_JAAKGN010000150.1, forward strand.
CGCTCAGCGCACAGCTGCAGAACGCGGCCGACCAGGACATCCCGGTGATCAGCTACGACCGGCTGATCCGGGAGACCGAGAACGTCGACTTCTACGTCAGCTTCGACAACTTCAAGGTCGGCGTCGCGCAGGGCACCGCCCTGCTGACCGGCCTCGGCATCACCGACGAAGAGGGCAACCCGACCGGGGCCACCGGGCCGTTCAACGTCGAGCTGTTCGCCGGCTCGCTGGACGACAACAACGCCGGCTTCTTCTTCGACGGCGCCATGTCGGTCCTGCAGCCCTACATCGACAACGGCACGCTCGTCGTCAAGTCCGGCCAGACGAGCATCGAGCAGGCCGCCACGCTCCGCTGGTCGCAGGAGACCGCCCAGCGGCGCATGGAGGACCTGCTCACCTCCAGCTACAACGACGGCTCGGTCGTCAACGGGGTCCTCTCGCCCTACGACGGCATCTCCCGCGGCATCATCACCGCCCTGCAGAACGCCGGGTACGGCCCGACGCAGGACGCGCAGCCCAAGCCGATGCCGGTGATCACCGGTCAGGACGCCGAGATCGCGTCGGTCAAGCTGATCGCCGACAACGTCCAGGACTCCACGGTCTTCAAGGACACCCGGCTGCTGGCCGAGCAGGCCGTCGCCGCCGCCACGGCCTACCTCGAGGGCGAGGAGCCGGAGGCCAACGACACCGAGACCTACGACAACGGTGTCAAGGTCGTCCCGTCCTACCTGCTCCCGATCGAGACGGTCTACCAGGACGACATCCAGTCGGTCCTGATCGACTCCGGCTACTACACGGCCGAAGAGGTCGCCGCAGGTCAGACGGACTGACGTCCGTCCCCCAGTCCCGGCCGGGTCCGGCAGCATGCTGCCGGACCCGGCCGGCTCCACCCCACCTCCGGCCGGACGCCGGCGGACGGGGTGTCCGCAGGCGCACACCCCGAGTGGTCGACACTCAGCCCACCCATCCCTTGTGAACGACGAGGACGACGGAGTCCATGGACGACAACATCCTGGAGATGCGCTCCATCACCAAGACCTTCCCCGGCGTCAAGGCGCTGGAGGACGTCTCGCTGACCGTGCGACGCGGTGAGGTCCACGCGATCTGCGGTGAGAACGGCGCGGGCAAGTCCACGCTGATGAAGGTGCTCTCCGGCGTCTACCCGGCCGGCAGCTACGACGGTGAGATCGTCTTCGACGGCGACGTCTGCCGGTTCTCCGGCATCCGCGACAGCGAGCACGTGGGGATCGCGATCATCCACCAGGAGCTCGCGCTGGTGCCCTACCTGTCGATCGCGGAGAACATCTTCCTGGGCAACGAGCGCCGCGGCCGCGGCGGCCTGATCAACTGGCACAAGGTCAACGCCGAGGCCAGCGAGCTGCTCGAGTCCGTGGGCCTGCACGAGAACGCGATCACCCCCGTCGGGCAGCTCGGCGTCGGCAAGCAGCAGCTCGTGGAGATCGCGAAGGCGCTCTCCAAGGACGTGAAGCTGCTCATCCTCGACGAGCCCACTGCAGCGTTGAACGACACCGACTCCGCGCACCTGCTCGGTCTGATCCGCAAGCTCCAGGATCGCGGGATCACCTCGATCATCATCTCGCACAAGCTGAACGAGATCACCGCGATCGCCGACAACGTGACGATCATCCGGGACGGGAAGACCGTCGAGACGCTGAGCCTGCACGCCGGCGAGGTCACCCAGGACCGGATCATCCGCGGCATGGTCGGCCGCGACCTGGAGTCCTACTACCCCGAGCGCGAGTCGCACCCGGGCGAGGAGGTCCTCCGCGTCGAGGACTGGACGGTCAAGCACCCGACCCAGGAGCGTCTGGTGGTCGACCACGCCGACTTCTCGGTGCGCGCCGGTGAGGTCGTCGGGATCGCCGGGCTGATGGGCGCCGGGCGCACCGAGCTCGCGATGAGCATCTTCGGCCGCTCCTACGGCCGGCTGGTCTCCGGCAAGGTCTTCATGCACGGCAAGGAGGTGAAGACCCGCAACGTCACCGAGGCGATCGACAACGGCATCGCGTACGCGACCGAGGACCGCAAGAAGTACGGCCTCAACCTGATCGAGGACATCCGGCGGAACATCTCCGCCGCCGGCCTCGGCAAGCTGTCCCGCCGTGGCTGGGTGAACAGCAACGAGGAGACCAAGGTCGCCGAGGCCAGCCGGAAGAGCATGAACATCAAGGCGCCCAGCGTCTCGTCGATCGTGGGCAAGCTCTCCGGCGGCAACCAGCAGAAGGTCGTCCTGTCCAAGTGGCTCTACACGGACCCGGACGTGCTCATCCTCGACGAGCCCACCCGTGGCATCGACGTGGGCGCCAAGTACGAGATCTACACGATCATCAACGACCTCGTGGCGGCCGGGAAGGCCGTCGTGGTCATCTCGTCCGAGCTGCCCGAGCTGCTCGGCACCTGCGACCGCGTGTACACGCTGTCCGCCGGCCGGATCACCGGTGAGGTGCCGGTGCGTGAGGCCACCCAGGAGAGCCTGATGGCACTCATGACCAAGGAGAGGGAGCTCGCAGCATGACCAAGACCGTTCCTCCGCAGGAGGGTCAGACCCCGCCGAACGCGGACTTCACGCCCACGCCGGCCGGGCAGAGCGGTTCGGGCAGCATGCGCGAGCTCCTCCGCAGCAACCTGCGGACCAGTGGCATCTACGTCGCCTTCGTGGCGATCGTCGCCCTCTTCGCGTTCCTGACCGACGGCACTCTGCTCAGCGCCGGCAACATCACCAACCTGGTCCTGCAGTACTCCTACATCCTGGTGCTGGCCATCGGCATGGTCATCGTGATCATCGCCGGGCACATCGACCTCTCCGTGGGGTCGGTGGTCGCGCTCACCGGTGCCGTCTCCGCCGTGCTGGTCATCCAGCAGGGGTGGCCGTGGTGGGCCGGTGCCCTGGCCGCGATCGCCGTCGGCCTGGCCGTCGGCGCCTGGCACGGGTTCTGGGTCGCCTACGTCGGCATCCCGGCGTTCATCGTCACCCTCGCCGGCATGCTGCTGTTCCGCGGGCTGACGCTCCAGGTGCTGGACAACGTCTCGCTGTCCCCGTTCCCGGCGGAGTACCGCGAGGTGGCCAGCGGGTTCCTCAACGGCCTGCTCGGCGGCTACGGCTACGACGCCTTCACCCTGCTGATCGGCGGGGTGGCGGTGGCCGGCTACGCGATCAGCGGCTGGCGCTCCCGCGCCGCCCGGGTCCGCTACGGGCAGCCGGTCGAGTCGATGGCGCTGTTCATCGCCAAGGTCATCGCCGTCGGCGTGGTCGTGATGGCCTTCGCCTGGCAGCTGGCCAACGCCCGCGGCCTGCCCATCGTGCTGATCATCCTGGGTGTGCTGGCCATCGCCTACGGCCTGATCACCAAGAACACCGTGTTCGGGCGTCAGGTCTACGCGATCGGCGGCAACCTCTCGGCGGCGACGCTGTCCGGCGTCAAGGTGCGGGCCGTCAACTTCTGGATCTTCGTCAACATGGGCTTCCTGTCCGCGGTGGCCGGGATCATCTACTCCTCCCGCTCGAACGGCGCCCAGCCGGCGGCGGGGGAGATGTTCGAGCTGGACGCCATCGCCGCTGCCTTCATCGGCGGTGCGGCGGTGACCGGCGGTGTCGGCACCGTGGTCGGGGCCATGGTGGGCGGTCTGATCATGGCCGTCATGAGCAACGGCATGTCGCTCCTGGGCGTCGACCAGTCGATCCAGTCGGTGGTCAAGGGCCTCGTGCTGCTGCTGGCCGTCGCCTTCGACGTCTACAACAAGCGGCGCGCCGGAGCGTCCCGCTGACGTAGGTCGCGGAGCCACCAAGTCGAGGGCGGCACCGGCGCCGTCCTCACCTCGAGGACGGCATCGGCGCCGCCCTCTGCTGAAGGGGGAACCGTGCTGCCCGATGGAGCGCCGCGCGCATCGGCACTGTCCGATGTCGCCGTGCACGCCGGTGTCTCGCACCAGACGGTGTCCCGGGTCGTCAACGGGCACCCGAACGTGGCCCCGGCGACCCGGGAACGGGTGCAGCGGGCGATCACCGAGCTCGGCTACCGGCCGAACACGGCGGCCCGCGCCCTGGTCACCGGGTCCACCCGCTCGTTCGGCCTGGTGACCTCGCACATCAACCAGTACGGACCGGCGCAGACGCTGCTCGGGCTGGAGAAGGCCGCCCGGGCGGCCGGCTACTCCCTCGGGGTCGCCATCCTCGACGACGACAGCGAGGCGGCGATGCGCGAGGCGGTCGACCGCTTCGTGGCGCAGTCCGTCGATGCGGTGGTCGCGCTGTCCACCTACGGCCAGGCGGTCGAGGCGCTGCGGCGGTTCGAGGCGCCGGTACCGCTGATCGCGGTGCAGGTGGGCCGGGACTCGTCCCGGCCCACCGTGTGGGTCGCCCAGGAGGTGGGGGCTGAGCTGGCCACCCGTCACCTGCTCGAGCTCGGGCACCGCACCGTGCACCACGTCACCGGGCCGCCGGACTCGCTGGAGGCCCGCGGGCGGATGGTCGGCTGGCGCCGCGCACTGGAGGACGCCGGCGCACCGGTCCCGGAGCCCCTGCACGGTGACTGGTGGCCCTGCTCGGGGCACGCGGCCGGCCGCGAGCTGGCCGCCCGGGTGCGCGCCGGGCAGGACGACGTCACCGCCGTCTTCGTCGCCAACGACCAGATGGCGCTGGGCCTGCTCAGCGCCCTGGCCGACGCGGGGCTGTCGGTACCGGACGACGTCAGCGTCGTCGGCTTCGACGACGTGCCCGAGTGCGCGTACTTCACCCCGCCGCTCACCACGGTGCGGCAGGACTTCGCCGAGCTGGGCCGCCGCGGGGTCGAGCTCGTGCTCGCCCGGCTGCGCGGGGAGCCGCTGGAGTCCCAACCGGTCCTGCCCCAGCTGGTCGTGCGGCGGTCCACCGGACCGGCCCGGCAGACGGTTTGACGGAGCTCGTTGTTAACGCTAACAATCCATCCGGTGCCGCGTCCCGCGGCGAACCGGTTCGCTGGGACCAGGCCCGTCACGGTGGGCGGAAGGGGCTCCTGACATGACGATGGACGCCGGCACGGCGATCACCTCGGGTCGCACGGCCTTGGGGATCGAGTTCGGATCGACCCGGATCAAGGCGGTGCTGATCGGGCCGGACCACGCCCCCCTCGCCGTCGGCAGCCACGACTGGGAGAACCAGTTCGTGGACCGGCTCTGGACGTACTCGCTGGACGCCGTCTGGGCCGGGGTGCAGCAGAGCGTCTCGGCCCTCGCCGAGGACGTACGGCGGCGCCACGGGGTCGAGCTCTCCGGGGTCGGCGCGCTCGGCGTCTCCGCGATGATGCACGGCTACCTGGCGTTCGACGCCGAGGGCGAGCTGCTCACGCCGTTCCGCACCTGGCGCAACACGAACACCGGCCGGGCAGCCGAGCGGCTCAGCGCGGAGTTCGGGTGCAACATCCCGCACCGGTGGAGCGTCGCGCACCTCTACCAGGCGATCCTGGACCACGAGGAGCACGTCGGCCGGCTCGACCACCTGACCACCCTGGCCGGGTACGTGCACTGGCAGCTCACCGGCGAGAAGGTGCTCGGCATCGGGGACGCCAGCGGCATGTTCCCGATCGACTCCGCCGGGGGCTACGACACCACGATGCTGACCCGGTTCGACCAGCTGGCCGCCGAGGCCGGGGTCGAGCTGAGCCTCGCCGGGCTGCTGCCCGGCATCGCCCGCGCCGGCCAGCCGGCCGGCACGCTCACCGAGGCGGGCGCGCGGCTGCTCGACCCGAGCGGGCGGCTGCGCCCCGGCGCCCCCGTCTGTCCGCCGGAGGGGGACGCGGGCACCGGGATGGTCGCCACCAACTCGGTCGCCCCGCGGACCGGCAACGTCTCCGCCGGCACGTCGATCTTCGCGATGGTCGTGCTCGAGCGGGAGCTCGCCCAGGTGCACCGCGAACTGGACCTGGTCACCACGCCGGCCGGTGACCCGGTGGCGATGGTGCACTGCAACAACGGCGCCAGTGAGCTGGATGCCTGGGCCGGGCTGTTCGCCGAGTTCGCTCGCGCGCTGGGTGCCGACGTCGACTCCTCGACCGTCTTCCAGACCCTCTTCACCGCCGCCCTGGGCGGCGCGAGCGACTGCGGCGGGATGCTCGCCTACAACTACCTCTCCGGTGAGCCGATCACCGACTTCGAGGAGGGCCGCCCGCTCTTCCTGCGGTCCCCGGACAGCCGGTTCGACCTCGGCACCTTCATGCGGACGCACCTGTTCGCCTCCCTGGCCACGCTGAAGATCGGCATGGACGTCCTGCAGAAGACCGAGGGCGTACGGCTCGACCGGATGTTCGCGCACGGCGGCCTGTTCAAGACCGAGGGTGTGGCGCAGCGCTTCCTGGCTGCCGCCATCGACACCCCGGTCTCCGTCGGGGACGTCGCCGCGGAGGGCGGCGCCTGGGGGATCGCCGTCCTGGCCGCCTTCGCCGCCGGGCGCTCGCCGGAGCAGGAGCTCGCGGACTACCTGGACGCCGAGGTCTTCACCGACGCGAGCCTGACGACCGCCGACCCCGACCCCACGGACGTCGCGGGCTTCGAGGCGTTCATGCAGCGGTACGTCGCCGCACTCCCGGTGCAGCGGGCCGCCGTGGACCACGTGGACGTCGGCCATCGGCCGGCCGCACCGCAGACCGAGACCACCTCTGCCGCCGAGACCGAGGAGCAGCCGGCATGACCACCACCCCGACCCGCACCGAGCAGGGGACGCTGCGCGCCCAGCGCGAGCACGTCGCCCACCTGCACACCTACCTGACCCGCTACGAGCTGGTCACCTGGACCTCGGGCAACGTGTCCGAGCGGGTGCCCGGCGAGGACCTGTTCGTCATCAAGGGCAGCGGCGTCGAGTACGACCAGCTGACCTGGGAGGGCATCACCGTCTGCGACCTCGACGGCAACGCCGTCGACGGCGTCCGGGCCCCCTCCAGCGACACGGCGGCGCACGCCTACGTCTACCGGAACATGCCCGAGGTCAACGGCCAGGTGCACACGCACAGCACCTACGCCGCGGCCTGGGCGGCCCGGCACGAGGAGATCCCCTGCGTGCTCACGGCGATGGCCGACGAGTTCGGCGGGCCCATCCCGGTCGGGCCGTTCGCGCTGATCGGCGACGACTCCATCGGCCAGGGCATCGTCGAGACCCTGCAGGGGCACCGCTCGCCGACGGTGCTGATGAAGAACCACGGCGTCTTCACGATCGGCCCCTCGGCCAAGGCCGCCGTCAAGGCCGCCGTCATGACCGAGGACGTCGCCCGCACCGTGCACCTCTCCCGCCAGCTGGGTGAGCCCAAGCCGATCGCGCAGGCGGACATCGACTCGCTGTACGCGCGCTACCAGAACGTCTACGGACAACGATGAGCACGAAGGAGCAGCAGGTGGCATTCGAGGGTTCGGAGATCTGGTTCCTCACCGGCAGCCAGGGGCTGTACGGCGAGGAGACCCTCCAGCAGGTCGCCGAGCAGTCGCAGCGGGTCGCCGCGACGCTGGACGGCGCCGACGCCGTCCCGGTCCGGGTGGTCTGGAAGCCGGTGCTCACCGACGCCGGTGCGATCCGGAAGATGATGGGCGAGGCGAACGAGGACCCGAACTGCCTCGGCGTCATCACCTGGATGCACACCTTCTCCCCGGCGAAGATGTGGATCACGGGGCTGGACGCGCTGCGCAAGCCGCTGCTGCACCTGCACACCCAGGCCGACGCCGCCCTCCCGTGGGCGACGATCGACATGGACTTCATGAACCTGAACCAGGCCGCCCACGGCGACCGCGAGTACGGCTTCATGCTCACCCGGCTGCGCACGCCGCGCACCACCGTCTCCGGCCACGCGAGCAACCCGCGGGTGCAGGCCCGGGTCGGTTCCTGGGCCCGTGCCGCCGCCGGTGCGGCCGCCGCCCGCGGCCTCAAGCTGGCCCGGTTCGGCGACAACATGCGGAACGTCGCGGTCACCGAGGGCGACAAGGTCGAGGCGGAGATCCGCTTCGGCATGTCGGTGAACACCTGGGGCGTCAACGACCTGGTCGAGGTGGTCGAGCGCGTGGGCGACTCCGCCGTCGACGCGGTCATCGCCGAGTACGGCGACCTGTACGAGATGGACGCCGACCTGCGCCCGGGTGGCGAGCGGCACGACAGCGTCCGCTACCAGGCCAGGATCGAGGTGGCGCTGCGCCAGTTCCTCACCGAGGGCGGCTTCGGTGCGTTCACCACCAACTTCGAGGACCTCGGTGGCCTGCGCCAGCTCCCCGGCCTGGCCGTGCAGCGGCTGATGGCCGACGGCTACGGCTTCGGCGGCGAGGGCGACTGGAAGACCTCCGCCCTGCTGCGGGTGCTCAAGGTCGCCGCCCAGGGACTGCCCGGCGGTACGTCCTTCATGGAGGACTACACCTACGACCTGGCCTCGGAGACCCCGAAGATCCTCGGTGCCCACATGCTCGAGGTGTGCCCGACGATCGCCGGGGACAAGCCGCGGCTGGAGGTGCACCCACTCGGCATCGGCGGCCGCGAGGACCCGGCGCGGCTGGTGTTCACCGCCGCCCCCGCCGCCGGCATCACGGTGGGCTGGTGCGACCTGGGCGACCGGTTCCGCTGGGTGGCCAACGAGATCGACGTCGTCGAGCCGTCCGAGCCGCTGCCGAACCTCCCGGTCGCCCGGGCGGTCTGGGAGCCCCGGCCGGACTTCGAGACGGCGACCGAGGGCTGGCTGACCGCCGGCGGGCCGCACCACACGGTGCTGTCCACCCAGCTGGGGGCCGACGAGCTGACCGACCTGGCCGAGGTGTTCGACACCGAGCTGGTGCTCATCGACGCCGACACCACCCGGCGCAGCCTGGCCAAGGAGCTGCGCTGGAGCGCGGCCTACCACCGGCTCAACCAGCGCCTCTGAGCGCCTGACGCACGACGCCCCGCCCGGTTCTGCGGGCGGGGCGTCGTCGTCTCACCTGTAGTTCCGGGCGACGCCGTCGAGCAGCGCGGTGAACGCCTCGGCGGCGGTGACCTCGCCGTCCTGGTCGGCCGTGGCGTCGAGCACCCAGGTGCCCTTGCCGCGGGCGTCGGGGACGGCCAGCTGGAACGACGCCTGGTCGACCGAGCTGCACCGGATCAGCACGCCGCCGTCGGCGACGTCGGCCCGGGGGCAGGGGGTCGGATCGCCCTGGGGCACCCAGTCGAACGCATCGCGGGCGACGTCGGCGGGCGTCGTCCCGTCGCCCAGGAAGCCGACGCGCACCGTGAACGGGTAGTCGATGGTGTCGTGCAGCAGCGGTACCGGCGCCCAGGTGCATGCGCCGGGCAGCGTGCCGGTCCAGTAGCTCATCCGGGGCCCCAGCGCAGCGGAGAGGCCGTCGGACAGCACCGGGCAGGTGGAGAGGTCGTCCGCGGTGTCCCGGCCCGGGTACGGCTTGGGCTCCGGCAGCCACCGGTCCCACTCGGTGGGCGAGGGGAACGCCAGGGACGACGGCAGGGCGCCGACCACCCGG
>NZ_JAAKGN010000151.1:0-11835 GCF_011039295.1 Modestobacter sp. KNN46-3
GGCGCTGGCCGACTCGCTGGTGAGCTACACCAAGGAGCCTGACCCGGAGCTCACGCTGGTCGTCGTGCACAACGGCGGGAAGCGCAACGACGCCCTGCTGAAGGCGTTCAAGGCGGCCGGAGCGGCGGTCGACGAGTGCCCGAAGATCAGCTCGGCGGGGGAGCGGGTCGCCTTCGTGCGCAACGAGGTGCGGTTCGCCGGCGGCAAGATCACCCCGGATGCGGTGACCGCGTTGCTGGAGGCGGTGGGCAACGACCTCCGCGGGCTGTCGGCCGCCGCCAGCCAGCTGGTGTCGGACTTCGGTGGGGTCATCGACGCCGACGCCGTCGCTCGCTTCCACCGGGGCCAGGCCGAGGTCACCGGGTTCACCGTCGCCGAACGGGTTCTGGTCGGTGACATGGCCGGCTCGGTGGAGATGCTGCGGTGGGCGCTGGACCGCGGGGTGGCCCACGTGCTGATCGCCGACGCGCTGGCCGACGGGGTGCGCACTGCGGCCCGGGTCGCCTCGCTGAACACCACCAACATCGGTGAGCTGGCCCGCCAGCTCAAGCTCCCGCCGTGGAAGGTGAAGAAGGCGCAGGCGCAGGCGCGGGGCTGGAGCATCGACGGGCTGCAGCAGGCGATCGGGGTGGTCGCCGAGCTCAACGCCGACGTGAAGGGCGCTGCCGCCAGCGCCGACTACGCGCTGGAACGGGCGGTCCGCCGGATCGTGGGCATCCGCGCGGCCTCGGCCGGCGGTCGGGCCCGCGCGCTGCGCTGACGTCCCGGGCTCACCGACCGTCCACCCCGGCCCGGCGTCGTCGCCGACGGCTCGCTCGGTCGGAGCTGGGTACCCGGAGGACGAGACGGGTCCAGAGACGCGACGAGCCCCCTCCCGGCAGGGAGGGGGCTCGTCGCGGAGCGGTGCGCGCAGCTCAGAGGCTGGCGACCTTCTTGGCCAGCGCCGACTTGCGGTTCGCAGCCTGGTTCTTGTGGATGACGCCCTTGCTGGCGGCCTTGTCCAGCGCCTTCGAAGCGGTCGCGAGGGCGGCCTCGGCCGCTGCCTTGTCCCCGGCGTCGGCGGCCGTGCGGAAACGCCGCACCTGCGTCTTCAGGGCGGACCGGACAGCGACGTTGCGCTGACGAGCGATCTCGTTGGTCTTGATCCGCTTGATCTGGGACTTGATGTTCGCCACGCGTGAGCCTCGGATGTGTCGCAGGGAGGTGTACTTCTGACAGTGCGTCCACGGCACAACGAAGCGCAGCGCGGACCGGCCTCACAAGATACCAGCCCGCCGTCGGTGACCCAACCGGGCAGGCGCAGGGCGGCTGCTCCGGAGGCGCCGGACGACGTCGTCCCGGGCAATCGCTCTACCGGGGCGGAGTCCGTGGGACGATGGGCGCACTGTGACGACTCCTGCCTCCACCGATCCCGCCCGGATCCGGAACTTCTGCATCATCGCCCACATCGACCACGGCAAGTCGACGCTGGCCGACCGCATGCTCGAGGTCACCGGGCTCGTCGAGGGGCGCAACATGCGCGCCCAGTACCTCGACCGGATGGACATCGAGCGCGAGCGCGGCATCACCATCAAGGCGCAGAACGTCCGCCTGCCCTGGACGCCCCGCACCGGCGACGACACCGGCACCGAGTTCGTGCTCGACATGATCGACACCCCGGGCCACGTCGACTTCACCTACGAGGTCTCCCGCTCGCTGGCCGCCTGCGAGGGCGCCGTCCTGCTCGTCGACGCCGCCCAGGGCATCGAGGCCCAGACGCTGGCCAACCTCTACCTGGCGCTGGAGAACGACCTCACGATCATCCCGGTGCTCAACAAGATCGACCTGCCCGCGGCGCAGCCGGAGAAGTACGCCGCGGAGATCGCGCACATCATCGGCTGCGACCCCGACGACGTGCTGCGGGTCAGCGGCAAGACCGGGCAGGGCGTGCCGGAGCTGCTCGACCGGATCGTGCAGGAGATCCCCCCGCCGACCGGCGACGCCGATGGCCCCGCCCGGGCGATGATCTTCGACTCGGTCTACGACATCTACCGCGGCGTCATCACCTACGTGCGCGTCGTCGACGGCCGGATCTCCGCCCGGGACAAGATCAAGATGATGTCGACGGGTGCCACGCACGAGCTCCTGGAGATCGGCGTCATCGCACCCGAGCCCAAGCAGGTCGCGAGCCTGGGCATCGGCGAGGTCGGCTACTTCATCACCGGTGTGAAGGACGTCCGCCAGTCCCGCGTCGGTGACACCGTCACCCTCCAGCACAAGCCGGCGACCGAGTCGATCGGCGGCTACCGCGACCCGAAGCCGATGGTCTACTCCGGGCTCTACCCGATCGACGGCAGCGACTACCCGCTGCTGCGGGAGGCGCTGGACAAGCTGCTGCTCAACGACGCCGCGCTGACCTACGAGCCGGAGACGTCGGCGGCCCTGGGCTTCGGCTTCCGGGTCGGCTTCCTGGGCCTGCTGCACCTGGAGATCGTCCGCGAGCGGCTGGAACGCGAGGCGGGCATCAGCCTGATCTCCACCGCACCCAACGTGGTGTACCGGGTGGTCATGGAGGACGGCTCCGAGATCACGGTGACCAACCCCAGTGACTGGCCGGGCGGCAAGCTGGGCACGATCTACGAGCCGATCGTCAAGGCGACGATCATCGCGCCGAGCGACTACACCGGCGTGATCATGGAGCTCTGCCAGGGCCGTCGCGGCCAGCTCGGTGGCATGGACTACCTGTCGGAGTCCCGGGTCGAGCTGCGCTACACGCTGCCGCTCGGCGAGATCATCTTCGACTTCTTCGACGCACTGAAGTCGCGCACCCGCGGCTACGCCTCCCTTGACTACGCGGAGGCGGGGGAGCAGGAGTCGAAGCTGGTGAAGGTCGACATCCTGCTGCAGGGCGAGGCCGTCGACGCCTTCTCCGCGATCGTGCACGCCGACAAGGCCTACAGCTACGGCGTGCTGATGGCCGGCAAGCTCCGTGAGCTCATCCCGCGCCAGCAGTTCGAGGTGCCGATCCAGGCCGCCGTCGGTGCCCGGGTGATCGCCCGCGAGACCGTCCGCGCCATCCGCAAGGACGTGCTGGCCAAGTGCTACGGCGGTGACATCAGCCGCAAGCGCAAGCTGCTGGAGAAGCAGAAGGAGGGCAAGAAGCGGATGAAGATGGTCGGCCGCGTCGAGGTCCCCCAGGAGGCCTTCGTGGCCGCGCTCTCCACCAACGAGTCGACCGCCGCCAAGCCGAAGTGACCGGGCGGGTCAGCGGTCGGCTGCTGGCGGTCTGCGTGTCCGGGGCGGACCTGCTGCCGCTGCCCGACAAGCGCCCGAACCGCTCCGGCATCGACAAGAAGCCGGTCGCCGGGCGGGTCGCCGTCCACCCGCTGGGGCTGGAGGGCGACGTCCAGGTCAACCGGAAGCACCACGGCGGGGAGGGGCAGGCGGTCTACGCCTACGCCCAGGCCGACGCCGACTGGTGGGAGGCCGAGCTCGACCGGGAGCTGCCGCCCGGACGGTTCGGCGAGAACCTGCGCACCGCCGGGCTCGACCTGCGCAACGCGGTCATCGGCGAGCAGTGGCAGGTCGGGACGGCGCTCCTCCAGGTGACCGCCTGGCGCACCCCGTGCGCCAACTTCGCCCGCTTCTGGGGCGTGCCCGACCTGGTGAAGCGGTTCGCGGCGCACGGTGCCACCGGCGCCTACCTGCGCGTGCTCGAGACCGGCGACCTGGGCGCGGGCGACGCCGTGGACGTCGTCTCCCGCCCCGACCACGGGATCACCGTGGAGACGGCGTTCCGGATCGTGATGACCGAGAAGGCCCGGCTGCCCGAGCTGACCCCGATCCTGCCGTTCCTCGCGGACAAGGACCGGCCGGTCCTGTCCGCCAAGATCGAGAAGCGGCTCGCCGTTCGGGTCTGACCGGTCAGATCGTGAAGACGATCTTCCCGGCGGTGCGGCCCTCGAGCATCCGTGCGAAGCCGTCGCGGGCCTCCGACAGCGGCAGCTCGACGTCGATCTGCGGCCGCACCCCGGTGATCCGGCACATCTGGATGAGGTCGTCGAGCTCGTCCCGGGTGCCCATCGTGGAGCCGATCACCGACAGCTGGGTGAAGAACACCCGGTTCAGCTCCGCGCCGGGGTTGAAGCCGGTGGTCGCCCCGCAGGTCACCACCACACCGCCGGGCTTGAGCGACTTGATGCTGTGCGACCAGGTGGCCTCACCGACGGTCTCCATCACGCCGTCCACCCGCTCGGGCAGCCGGGCGCCGGTCTCGAACGCCAGGTCCGCGCCCAGCGCGAGCGCCGCCGCCCGCTTCTCCTCGCTGCGGCCGGTGACCCAGACCCGGTAGCCGGCTGCGCTGCCGAGCTTGATCAGCGCCGTGGCCACGCCACCACTGGCCCCCTGCACGAGGACCGTCGACCCGGGGCGCAGCCCGGAGCGGACGAACAGCATCCGGTAGGCGGTCAGCCAGGCGGTGGGCAGGCAGGCCGCCTCGGCGAAGGAGAGCTCGGCCGGCTTGGGGACGACGTTCCGCTTCGGGACGACGACCCGCTCGGCCATCGTCCCCTGGTGCACCTCGGAGAACAGCGACCGCTTCGGGTCCATCGTCTCGTCACCGGTCCAGCCCGGGCTGGCGACGACGCCGTGCACCACGACCTCGTTGCCGTCCGGGTCGGTGCCGGCCGCGTCGGTGCCCAGGATCATCGGCATCCGCTCCTGCGGCAGGCCGATGCCCTGGAGGCTGAACAGGTCGTGGTGGTTCAGCGAGACGGCCTTCACCTGGACCGTCGTCCAGCCCTCCGGGGCTTCCGGCTCCGGCCGGTCACCGACCTCCAGCACGGAGAGCGGGTCCTCAGGGGCGGGGGTGGCGACGAACGCAGCGAGCATGAGCGGACGCTAACCGAGTGCCGCCGACGCTGCGACGTGGGTCACCCCCGCCCCCGGGGTGGTCCGCTCAGCAGGTGACCCGTTCCTGCCGGATGTCGGCGTCGTCCGGCGCGTTGAGCGTGAGCACCGCCGACCCGACGTCGGGGACCACGGCGAGCATGCCGCCGGTGACCCGGGCCGGGCGGACCTGCAGGGTGACGGTGCAGCCCATCTCGTCGGTCCAGGAGTGCTCGGTGACCTCGCCCTGCCCGGTCCAGGCCAGGTGCACGACGGCGTACCCCCGCACCGTGCCCTCCGCGGAGCTGCAGTCGTAGCGGAGCCAGCCGGTGGCCCGTGCGGACGCCAATCCGGTCACCTGCGCCGGCACCGAGCCCTCGGTGAGGCACTCGTGGCCTCCGATGAACACCTCGCCCCGGGCGAACGCCGGCACGCCGGCCGGTGCGTAGGCCTCGAACAGGCTCTCCGCGCCGCCCTCGCCGGTCCGGTTCTCGCCGTACAGCAGGGCGGTGGCGTAGCCGATGGCACTGTCCGGCGGCCCGCTCCCGGAGTCCGGGTCGGGCGGCGCTGCCGCGGCCGGGCCGGCCCCCAGCAGGAGCAGCGCCAGCCCGGTGCTGCCGCAGATCCGGGATCGTGTGGTCGTCCGCATGACCTGTCCTCTCGACGGGCCGGTCGATCAGCGGGCCGCCTCGTGGCGGGCCGCGGGCCCGCCGGGAGGATGGCAGTGGTCGGGTCCGGTCGGGGACGTCGTCCGGCGCGGGAGTGACCGCTCGCCCGGCGCGTTGCCGGGGACACGCTGGGCGCCCCCTGGAGCTCAGCGGACGACGACGGCGAACTCCTGCTGGGCGACGAACTCACCGATCACCGGGGCGCCGGGCACCTCGCCGCCGAGCAGCAGCCCGCCGGAGGTCTGCGCGTCGGCCAGCAGGAGCGCCTCGTCCTCGCCGACCGCCGACAGGTCGGCGTGCGGACGCACCCAGTCCAGGTTCCGCCGGGTGCCGCCGGAGACCCAGCCGTCGGCCAGCGCCTGCCGGGCCCCGGCCAGGTAGGGGACGGCGGCGGCGTCGACCACCGCGGTCACCCCGCTGGCGCGGGCCATCTTGTAGAGGTGGCCGAGCAGGCCGAAGCCGGTGACGTCGGTGCCCGCCCTGATCCCGGCGGCGACGGCGGCCACCGACGCCTCGGCGTTGAGCGCGGTCATCGAGGCGACCGCCTCCGCCGACACCTCGCCGGTGTTCTTGTGCCGGCTGTTCAGCACGCCCACGCCCAGCGGCTTGGTCAGCGACAGCGCCGTCCCCGCGACGGCGGCGTCGTTGCGGATCAGCCGGTCCAGGTCGACCAGGCCGGTGACCGCCATGCCGTACTTCGGCTCGGGGTCGTCGATGGAGTGGCCGCCGCCGACGTGACAGCCGGCCTCGTGCGCGACCTCGAGGCCGCCGCGCAGCACCTCCGCGGCCAGCTCGGCCGGCAGCACGTCCCGCGGCCAGCCCAGCAGGTTCACCGCCATGACCGGGATGCCGCCCATCGCGTAGACGTCGGAGAGCGCGTTGGCCGCGGCGATCCGGCCGAAGGTGTACGCGTCGTCGACGACCGGGGTGAAGAAGTCGGTGGTGAGCACCAGCCCCTGGCCGCCGGCGATCCGCACCACGGCGGCGTCGTCCCCGTCGTCCAGGCCGACGACCAGCTCGGCCGCGGGGTGGGTCGGGCCGGTGGCGGTGAGCCCGGCGACGACCGCCTCGAGCTCGCCGGGCGGGATCTTGCAGGCGCAGCCGCCACCGTGCGCGTACTGGGTCAGCCGGACGGGCGGTGCAGTGGCGGTCACGGTCGTCGAATCTATGCCGCCGCCCGGCGGACGGGCTCGGCGCCGTCACCCGAGGGTGTGCGGCGCCACGTCCGGGGTCCCCGGGGACGTCGCGCTGTGGCAGTCTCCCGGAGGACCAGAGCGCCGAGGCCGGGAACCCCCCGGGTCTGCCGAGTCAGCGCCGGAGGGCCTGGTCGCAACGGGAGGAACGGGCACGTGGTCGCCACACTGCACGACGTGGCCCGCCTTGCGGGGGTCTCCTTCAAGACGGTGTCGAACGTGGTGAACGACTACCCGCACGTCCGCCCCAGCACCCGGCAGCGCGTGCAGGAGGCCATCGCGGAGCTGGGGTACCAGCCGAACCTCTCCGCGCGCAGCCTCCGGTCGGGCCGCAGCGACGCGATCAGCCTCGCCGTCCCCGAGCTGCGGCTGCCCTACTTCGCCGAGCTCGCCGACGAGGTGATCCGGGCGGCCGAGCGCCGGGGCCTGGTGGTGCTCATCGAGCAGACCAACCGGGACCGCAAACGGGAGCTCGACCTGCTCGGCAGCGCCCGGCTCCGGATGGTCGACGGGCTGCTGTTCAGCCCGCTGGGGCTCAGCGCCGAGGACGCCGCGCTGGTCGAGATCGACACCCCGCTGGTGCTGCTCGGGGAGCGCCTCTTCCACCCCTCCGTCGACCACGTGACCATGCAGAACGTGGCGGCCGCACGGGCTGCCACCGAGCACCTCCTCGCCCGCGGTCGCCGGCGCATCGCGGTCGTCGGGTCCCACCCCGGCGAGGTCATCGGCTCGGCCGGGCTGCGCCTGCAGGGGTACCGGGCGGCGCTGGACGCGGCGGGCATCCCGTTCGACGAGCGACTGCTGGGCCCGGCCGAGCTGTGGCACCGCCGGGAGGGTGCCGAGGCGGCGCAGGCGCTGATCTCCTCCGGGGTGGACTTCGATGCCGTGTTCGCCTTCAACGACACCCTCGCGCTGGGGGCCATGCACGCCCTGATCGCGGCCGGCCGGCGGGTCCCCGACGACGTCGCGGTGATCGGCTTCGACAACACCGACGACGGCATGTTCTCCCAGCCGACGCTCACCACCGTCGACCCGGGGCGCCGGGAGATCGCCGAGCGGGCCGTCGAGGCGGTCGTGCAGCGGATCGCCGACCGGGGCATCGCCCCGCAGCACGTGGAAGTGGGCTACTCGATCGTCCAGCGCGAGTCGACCTGAGACCTGGATCGCCGGGCGTCCGGTCCGGGCGCCGTCCCCGGGACGAGCGCTTGAGGCGGTCGCTCGGGCGGTCCCGCGGCGTGCCCGCCTGCCACGTCGGCGCGTTGCGAAGTGCCCTCTTGACACCGGTCGTGGGATGGACCACATTGCTCTTCACAACGTTGTAGAAGGTGCTCCACGGCACAGTCGCCAACGTGTGCGGCGCTCCGGCGCCTTCTCCCGGTCACCACCCAGCGACCGGGTGGACCAGCGCGCGGCGCTGGGCGACACCCTCGCCCACTGCAGCTCGTCGCACCTCGCTCCACCGGGAGCCGGACGTGCAGCCGGCTCCAGCCACCGACGACGGCGTCCGTGGCCGTCACTCCGAGAGGGACCTCCCGTGAACAAGAAGATCATGACCGCACTGTTCGGTGCGGGGACCGTCATGACCAGCCTCACCGCCTGTGGCGGCGGCGGGGACGGCGAGGCCGCCGCCAGCGGCGGCGGCGGTGGGTCGTGCAGCGTGCCGATCGCCAACGCGGACGCGCCGGTCGTCTCCGTGTGGGCGTGGTACCCGAACATGAAGACGGTGGTGGAGAACTTCAACGACACCCACACCGACGTGCAGGTCTGCCTCACCAACGCCGGCCAGGGGGCCGACGAGTACGCCAAGTTCCAGACCGCCGTCTCGGCCGGCCGCGGCGCCCCGGACGTGATCATGCTCGAGACCGACACCGTCCCGGTCTTCGCCCTGCAGGAGGCGCTGGTCGACCTGAGCGAGCACGGCGCCAGCGAGGTCGAGGGCAACTTCGGCGAGGGTGCCTGGCGCGACGTCTCCAGCGGCGATGCGGTGTACGGCATCCCGATCGACGGTGGCCCGATGGCGATGATGTACCGCCAGGACATCTTCGACCAGTACGGCATCACCCCGCCCACCACCTGGGACGAGTACCGGGCCGCGGCGGAGAAGCTGAAGGCGGCCGGTGGGCCGCTGATGGGCGACCTCCCGGCGAACGTCCCGGCCCCCACCGTGGCGCTGATGCAGCAGAACGGCGCGGAGCCGTGGACCTACGACTCGGCGAACCCGACCGAGCTGGAGATCGACCTCAACAGCCCGGAGAGCAAGGAGGTGCTGGACTACTGGGCCGGCCTGGTCGAGGACGGGCTCATCGGCACCCAGGACCAGTTCACCACCGAGTACATCTCCGGTGCGATCAACGGCGACTACGCCACCTACATCTCCGCCGCCTGGGCGCCCGGCTACCTGACCGGCGCCGGCGCGGGTGAGGGCGCGGACGCGGGCACCTGGCGCGTCGCCCCGCTGCCGCAGTGGGACCCGGCCAACCCCGTCTCGGTCAACTGGGGTGGTTCGGTCCTCGCGGTGACCAGCCAGGCGGAGGACCCGGAGCTGGCCGCGCAGGTGGCGATGGAGCTCTACGCCGACGAGCCGTCGCTGACCGACGGGTGGACGTCGCAGACGATCTTCCCGCTGAACCAGTCGGTGCTGAACTCGCAGGAGTTCATCGACCACCAGTCGGAGTTCTTCGACGGCCAGACGGCCAACAAGGACGTCTACATCCCGGCGGCGAACGCCTACGAGGGGTCGACCTACAGCCCCTTCGGCACCACGTTCTACGCCCAGTTCACCGAGGAGATCGCCGCCATCAACGCCGGTGAGAAGACCGGCTCGGAGGCGCTGGACGACCTGCAGGCGGAGATGGAGGCCTACGCCGAGCAGCAGGGCTTCACCCTCAACTGAGGCGGTCGGCCCAGCCGGACGACTCCGTCCGGTCCCGGAGGGGGCGCAGCGCCCCCTCCGGGACCGGACACCCCCACCTCCCCAGGACGAACGAGAGCGAGACGGTGATGGCAACGCTGGACACGGCAGAGCGGCCGGTGCCTCCGCCGGCAGGCGCCACGGCGGCCACCGGACGGCGGGGCACACCCCGGCGCAAGCGGCGGGGCAACCGGATGGTCGGCTGGCTGTTCCTGGCCCCGTTCGCCGTGGTCTTCCTGCTGTTCCTGGTCGGCCCGCTGGTGTACGCCTTCTACCTCAGCCTCTTCACCAACGGCCTGGCCACGGGCGAGGAGTTCGCCGGACTGGCCAACTACAGGCGGGCCTTCACCGACCCGGCGTTCCTGTCCGGCGTCTGGTTCGTCGTGCGCTTCGCCGTCGTGGTCATCCCGGCCCAGATGCTGGTCGCCCTGGTCGCCGCGCTGGTGCTCGACTCGCTCACCAGCCGCTTCGCCAAGTTCTCCCGGCTCATGATCTTCGTGCCCTACGCGATCCCCGCCGTCATCGGTGCAGTGCTGTGGGGCTTCCTGTACAGCCCGAACTTCGGGCCGCTGGAGCAGCTGTTCGGGGAGAGCGCACCGTTCCTGCTGAGCCCGGACAACCTGTTCTACGGGCTGACGAACGTGGTGACCTGGCAGTGGGCCGGCTACTACATGATCATCATCTACGCGGCGCTGCAGGGGATCGACCCGGCCATCTACGAGGCCGCCCGGATGGACGGCGCGAAGGCCTGGCAGATCGCCACCCGGATCAAGATCCCGATGATCAGCGCGGCGCTCGTCCTGATCCTGGTGTTCGCCGTCATCGGCACCCTGCAGTTCTTCACCGAGCCACAGGTGCTGCTGCCGATCTCCAACGGGTCGATCACCACCGACATCACCCCGAACGTCTACGCCTTCAACCTGGCGTTCCGGTTCGCCCAGTTCAACTACGCCTCGGCCATCTCCTTCGCCCTGGGCATCGTGGTGTTCATCGGCGTCTACGTCTTCCTCTTCCTGACCCGCAAGCGTGGGGGGTTCCTCAAGTGAGCGTCCTGTCCAGCCCCGTCCGCGCCGACGACGCGGTCGACGCCCCCCGGGAGCGCCGTGCCCGACGCCCGCGTCGGCGTCGTACCGGCTCGCACCTGTTCCTGGCCTTCCTCGTCCTCTACTTCGTGCTGCCGCTGTGGTTCCTCGTCGTGGCCAGCACCAAGACCCCCGGCGGGCTGTTCAACTCGCCGAACGGTGCCCTGTGGTTCGGGGAGGACTTCGCTCTCTTCGACAACCTCTCGACGCTGTTCACCTACAACGACGGCATCTACGTCAGATGGCTCGGCAACTCGCTGCTCTACGCCTTCGGTGGCGGCATCGGGGCCACCGTCCTGGCCGTGCTCGCCGGGTACGCGTTCGCCAAGTTCGACTTCCCGGGCCGCCGGGTCTCCTTCGCGCTGCTGCTCGGCGCGGTGATGGTGCCGATGACCGCGCTGGTCATCCCCACGTTCGTGATGCTGTCGGAGGTCGAGCTCACCAACACCCCGTGGGCGGTGATCCTGCCGTCGATGCTCAGCCCGTTCGGCGTCTACCTGATGCGGGTCTACACCGCCGACGGCGTGCCCGACGAGCTGCTGGACGCGGCCCGGATGGACGGCGCGGGGGAGTTCCGGACGTTCTTCCAGGTCGCACTGCCCCTCATGCGCCCGGCGATCGTGACGGTGCTGCTGCTGTCGGTCGTGGGCACCTGGAACAACTACTTCCTGCCCCTCGCCGTCCTGTCGGACTCCGAGCTCTTCCCGATCACCGTCGGGATCAACCTCTGGCAGGGGCTCGCCGGGGCCAACAACGGCGGCGGCGTCTCGCTCTACACGCTGATCGTCGTCGGGTCCCTCGTGTCGATCATCCCGCTGATCGCGGCCTTCCTCGGTCTGCAGAGGTACTGGCAGGGCGGCCTGTCCATCGGCAGCCTCAAGTAGCTCCCCGGCGGCCCGCCACCGGGCCCCGGCCGGTGCGGCACACGGCCTCGTGCTGCCCGCCCACCTCCCTCTGACGGACCTGTTCCAGGCCCGTCACCCCACCGCGCGGCCCGGATGGACGGCGCGGGGGAGTTCCGGACGTTCTTCCAGGTCGCACTGCCCCTCATGCGCCCGGCGATCGTGACGGTGCTGCTGCTGTCGGTCGTGGGCACCTGGAACAACTACTTCCTG
>NZ_JAAKGN010000152.1:0-11749 GCF_011039295.1 Modestobacter sp. KNN46-3
GCGGTCGAAGGCGATCCGGATCGTCGCGCCCAGCGCGGCGCCGATCGCCCCGTAGGCCATCATCGAGACCAGGACGGCGCCGGCGAGGTCCTGGTACTCCCCGGCCGGCGCCTGCCCGCCGATGACCTTGGTGAAGAAGATCGTGAACAGCGCCGGCAGCAGCACCGTGAAGAACAGGTACTGCTTGTTCCGGCCCACCCGGCGGAGCTGGAAGAGGAGCAGGTCGGTCATCGGAGGGCTCCCTCGGTGGCGTCCGGCACGGTGTGCGGCTGGGCGGCGTCCGGCTGGGTGGTGAGGTGCAGGAAGGCCTGCTCGAGGCTGGCGCCGCGCACCTCGAGGTCGGGCAGCGGGGTGCGGCTGTCGAGCAGCGCGCGCAGGGTCGCCTCGGCGTCGGAGGTGGCGAGCTCGACGAGGTCGGCGTCCCCGCTGATGCCGGTGACGCCCGGCAGCCCGGTCAGCCCGTCCCGCGGCCCGGGGCAGCGGAACCGGACGGTGCGCCCGGCGATCCGCGACTTGATCGCAGCCGCCGTCCCGTCGGCGAGGACCCGCCCACCGGCGACCACCACGACCCGGTCGGCGACCGCGTCGGCCTCGTCGAGGTGGTGGGTGGCGAAGACGACGGTGTGCCCGCGCCCGGCCAGGCCGCGCATCGTCGTCCAGAAGGCCTGCCGTCCCTCGACGTCCATGGCCGAGGTCGGCTCGTCCAGCAGCAGCAACGGCGGTGCGCCGGCCAGGGCAAGGGCCAGGAGCACCCGCTGGCGCTGCCCGCCGGAGAGCGCGTCGACCGCGCGGTCGAGCAGGCCGCCGATGCCGGCCGTGGCGACCAGGTCCGCCAGCGGCCACGGGTCGTCGTAGCGGCGGCGCACCAGGGTGAGCACCTCGCCGACCCGCGCCTCGCTGGGCAGGCCTCCGTGCTGCAGCATCGCCCCGACGCCACCGGCCTCCAGCGCCGCGGCCGGCTCGCGCCCGAGCAGCCGGACCGTGCCGGCCGCCGGCCGGAACAGCCCGAGCGCGGCGTTGACGACGGAGGACTTCCCGGCTCCGTTGGCACCGAGCAGGGCGATGGTCTCGCCGCGGGGGACGGCGAGGGTCAGGTCGTGGACGGCGGTCGCGCTGCCGTACCGGACGGTCAGTCCGCGGACGTCGAGGGCGAGTGGTTCGGGCATGCCCCGAGCCTGGCCGCCCACGGTGCCCCACCGGGAGTGCGAGACGTCGTCCACACCTCGTGACGGATGTCAGACCGCCGGCCGCACGCCGCCTACGCTCGTCGGGTGGACGTGCTCGAAGACCCTGCCCTCGAGGTGCTCGGCCGGGTGTTCGGCTACGACGCCTTCCGCGGACCGCAGCGCGAGGTCGTCGACCACGTCGTCGCCGGCGGCGATGCGCTGGTGCTCATGCCGACCGGCGGCGGGAAGTCGCTGTGCTACCAGGTGCCGGCGCTGCTGCGGGAGGGCGTCGGCGTCGTCGTCTCCCCGCTGATCGCGCTGATGCAGGACCAGGTCGACACGTTGCGCGCCCTGGGCGTGCGCGCCGGGTTCCTCAACTCCAGCCAGGACCGGGCCGAACGCCGGGACGTCGAGGAGGCGTTCCTCGCCGAGGAGCTCGACCTGCTGTACGTGGCCCCGGAGTCCCTGGGCGGTGGCGCCTCACCGACCGCCCGGCTGCTCGAACGCGGCCGGATCGCCCTGTTCGCCATCGACGAGGCGCACTGCGTGGCGCAGTGGGGGCACGACTTCCGGCCCGACTACCTCGCCCTGTCGATGCTGCACGAGCGCTGGCCCGACGTACCCCGGATCGCCCTGACGGCGACGGCCACCCCCGCCACGCACGCCGAGATCAGCACCCGGCTCCAGCTCGACGACGCGCTGCACGTGGTCGCCGGCTTCGACCGGCCGAACATCCAGTACCGGATCGCGCCGAAGAACGAGCCGCGCAAGCAGCTGCTGGACCTGCTGCGCACCGAGCACCCCGGCGACGCCGGCATCGTCTACTGCCTGTCCCGGGCCTCGGTGGAGAAGACGGCCGAGTTCCTGGTGGGCCAGGGCATCCCCGCGCTGCCCTACCACGCGGGCCTGGACCAGCGGACCCGCGCGACCCACCAGTCCCGGTTCCTGCGCGAGGACGGGCTGGTGATGGTCGCGACCATCGCCTTCGGCATGGGCATCGACAAGCCCGACGTCCGCTTCGTCGCCCACCTGGACCTGCCCAAGTCGGTCGAGGGCTACTACCAGGAGACCGGCCGCGCCGGCCGGGACGGACTGCCCTCCACCGCATGGCTCGCCTACGGGCTGGCCGACGTCGTCCAGCAGCGCAAGATGATCGAGTCCTCGGAGGGCGACCTCGCGCACCGCCGGGTGCTGTCCGCCCAGCTGGACGCGATGCTGGCACTCTGCGAGACGGTCGAGTGCCGGCGGGTGCGGCTGCTGGCACACTTCGGCCAGGAGAGCGCGCCCTGCGGCAACTGCGACACCTGCCTGAGCCCCCCGGAGTCCTGGGACGCCACCATCCCGGCGCAGATGCTGCTGTCCACGGTGCTGCGGCTGCAGCGCGAGCGCGGGCAGTCCTTCGGCGCCGGCCAGTCGATCGACATCCTGCTGGGCAAGCGCACCGACAAGGTCACCCAGCACAGCCACGACGAGCTGACCGTCTTCGGCATCGGCACCGACCTGTCCGAGGGCCAGTGGCGCGGCGTCGTCCGTCAGCTGCTGGCGCAGGGGCTGCTCGCGGTGCAGGGCGAGTACGGGACGTTGGCGCTCAACGAGGCCAGCGGGCCGGTGCTGCGCCGGGAGCGCGAGGTGCTGATGCGCCGCGAGCCCGAGCGCCCGACCCGGGCCGCGACCGCCCGCGCCCGGGGCAGCCGGTCCACCGCCCCGGAGCTGCCCGCATCGGCCGCCCCGGCCTTCGAGCGGCTGCGGGCCTGGCGGGCCGCCACTGCCAAGGAGCAGGGCGTGCCCGCCTACGTCGTCTTCCACGACGCGACCCTGCGGCAGATCGCCACCGAGGAGCCGGCGACCCTGGCCGCCCTGGGCACGATCGGCGGCGTCGGCGCGACGAAGCTGGAGAAGTTCGGCGACCAGGTCCTGGCCGCCCTGCACGGCTGAGGCCGCTGGGGTCCCTAGTCGGTGAGGTCGCGGACGACGGCGTCGGCGAGGAGCCGGCCGCGGTCGGTGAGGACGGCGAGCCCCGCCTCGTGCGGCGCGGCCGCCAGCAGCCCCCGGACGACGGACGCCGCGGCCCGCGCCCGCCCCGCCGCGCTCAGTGCGGTCAGCGGCAACCCGTCACGCAGCCGGAGCCCGAGCATCACCGTCTCCAGCGCCTGGTCCTCCGGGGTCAGCAGCTCGCTGTCGGCGGCCGGGTGCAGACCGGCGGCCAGTCGGTCGGCGTAGGCGGCCGGGTGCTTGACGTTCCACCAGCGCAGTCCGCCGACGTGCGAGTGCGCGCCGGGCCCGATCCCCCACCAGTTCGCGTTGGCCCAGTACAGCTCGTTGTGCCGGCAGCGGGCCGCCCGGTCGCGGGCCCAGTTCGACACCTCGTACCAGCCGAGCCCAGCGGTTCCGAACGTCCGGTCGGCCATCTCGTAGCGGTCGGCCAGCACGTCGTCGTCCGGCATCGGCAGCTCGCCCCGGGCCACCCGCCGGGCCAGCCGCGTGCCCTGCTCGACGATCAGCGCGTAGGCGCTGACGTGGTCGACCGGCGCGGCCAGGACGGCGTCGAGGGAGGCCTGCCAGTCGGCGTCGGTCTCCCCCGGTGCGCCGTAGATCAGGTCCAGGTTCACGTGCTCGAAGCCGGCGGCCCGGGCCTCGTGCGCGGCCTGCACCGCCCGGCCGGGGGTGTGCCGGCGGTCCAGCACGGCGAGCACGTGCTCGGCGGCGGACTGCATGCCCAGGCTGATCCGGGTGAAGCCACCGGCCCGCAGGGTGGCCAGCGACTCCGGCGTCACCGACTCGGGGTTGGCCTCGGTGGTCACCTCGACGTCGGGGGCCACCGGGAAGAGCTCACGGACGGCGTCCATGACGGCCACCAGGTCCTGCGCCGGCAGCAGGGTCGGGGTGCCGCCACCGACGAAGACCGTCTGCACCGGCGGACGGTCCGGCCCCAGCACCTCGGCGGCCAGCCGCAGCTCGGCGATGGCGGTGCCGGCGTACTCGCTGCGGTTGGCGCCGGGGCCCAGCTCGTCGGAGGTGTAGGTGTTGAAGTCGCAGTAGCCGCAGCGTGTGGCGCAGAACGGCACGTGCACGTAGAGGCCGAACGGCGTCGTCGGCAGGCCGCCACGGGCCGACGCCGGGAGCATCGAGGGGTCCGCGGGCAGCGCCGGGGTCTGGCCGAGGAGAGGGAGGGTGGTGGTCATCGCTGCTCCCAGTGTGACCGCCCCCGGCAAGATGGCGGCGTGACCTCCGCGACCAACGACGACCGCGTGCTCTCCGTCGACGTGTCCACCGGCGTGGCCCGGCTGACCCTCGACTCCCCCGCCAACCGGAACGCCCTCTCCCGCGCCATGCGCGCCCAGCTCCGCGCCGCCCTCACCGAGGCCTTCGCCGACGACGCCGTGCGGGTGGTGGTGCTCGACCACACGGGCCGCGTGTTCTGCTCCGGCATGGACCTCGGCGAGGCCACCGGTGGCTCCGCCGCCGACCAGGGGGTCAACGAGTTCCCCGAGCTGCTGGAGCTGATCTGGAACGCGCCGAAGCCGGTGCTCGCCGCCGTCCGCGGCCCGGCCCGCGCGGGTGGGGTGGGGCTGGCCGCGGCCTGCGACGTCGTGGTGGCCGGCGCCGCTGCCACCTTCGCGTTCACCGAGGTGCGGATCGGCGTCGTCCCGGCGGTGATCTCCGCGGTGTGCCGGCCGCGGATGCTGCCCAACGTCGTCCACCGGCTGATGCTCACCGGCGAGGTCTTCGACGCCGCGACGGCCGCAGCCGGCGGACTGGTCGACCTGACCGTGCCCGACGACGAGGTCGACGCCACCGTCGCTGCACAGGTCACCGCACTGGCCGCCGGGGCGCCGACCGCGCTGGCGGAGACGAAGCGGCTGCTGAGGTCGGGCACCGACCTGGCCGGGCAGTTCCCGGCGCTGCTGCAGCTGTCGGCGCGGTTCTTCGCCGGCCAGGAGGGCCAGGAGGGCATCGCCGCCTTCCGGGAGAAGCGCCCCGCCCGCTGGGTCCCGGCCGGCGACTGACCCTGCCGCCGCTCGTGCTCTGGTGCACCAGTGCAGCCAGAGCACGAGCGTGCGCAGACCCCTTGCCGCCCCGCACTCCGCGGCCACACCCTGAGGCCGTGACCGAGCAGGCTGACCCGCGGGCCCAGTACCGGCAGCTCCCGGAGCCGGTGCACCTCGACCAGCTCGTCGAGGTGCACGACGCGGATCCGCCGCTGCCGGTGGAGACGCCGGCACACGTCGACCTGCGCCAGCTCGCCGCCGGCGGTGGCCCGGTCTGACCGCGCGGCCGGCGCCAGGTGGGCTCAGAGCACGTACGTGGCGATCATCTGGCCCAGCTGGCGGATGTCGGCGTTGCCTCGGAACTCCAGCCGGACCTTGCCCAGGCCGCTGAACCACAGGTCGAGTTCGGCATCCAGGTCGAAGGTCCCCGCCGTCTCGATGGAGAAGGCCTGCACCTTGCTGTAGGGCAGCGAGGTGAAGTCCCGCTTCTTGCCGGTGATGCCCTGCACGTTGACCGCGATCAGTCGCTTGTCGGTGAAGACGACGAAGTCGCGCACGCCCTTGAAGGACGCGACGAACTGCTCGCCCGCGACGAGCAGCGGCGCGACGGCGGGCGCGATGTCCTTCATGTCGCAGGGACTCAGTTTGAAGACGGAACCGTTCGAGAAGTCGATCACCGCGTCACCGTAGGGAGCCCCGTGCGGATCCCCCTGCTCCCACGCCGGGTCAGCGCAGGCGGCGGGTGTTGTCCGGCTGGCGGACGGTGACCCCGCGGGCGTCGAGCCACTCGGCCAGCGGGACGGCGACCCGGCGGGTCGTCCCCCACGCCTTGCGCGCCTCGCTGAGCGTGAACGGCTGCGGGAGCGCCGCGAGCCTGGTCCGGGCCTGCTCGGCGACCCCCGGTGCCAGGTAGATGCCCTCGGTGATCCGCACCAGCTGCTCGTCCCGCACCGCCGCGGCCAGCTCGCGCGGCCCCAGCCCGGCGGCCACCAGATCACCGGCCTCCGGCGCGGCGAACGGCTCCTGCACCAGCCGGGCGCGGATGCCGTCCACCGCCTGCTGCACCGCCGGGGGCAGCGCCGCGGCACCGGAGACGACCCGGCCGTCCCGCAGCGTCAGGGGCTCCCGCACCAGCGCGGGCACCAGCTCGACGTCGGGCAGCTCCAGCGCCGACCGCAGCACCGCGGTCGGCGGACCCGGTTCCAGCGGGCGCAGCTGCCGGTAGCGGGCCACCACCTGCGGCACCCGGGCCGCCAGCTCGTCGGCCAGCCCCGGAGCGAGGAGCCAAGGGCCGACGGCCGTGGCGTCCGCGGGCACCGGCCAGCCCATCGCGACGAAGTCCGCCCGGCGCACGAACCGGCGCCGCACCAGGTCCGCCCGCGCCCCGGCCTCACCCAGCGGCTGCTCGGCGAGCTCGGCCGCGCGGGTCCGGGCGGCGCCGCGGCGGCGCAGTTCCGGTGGGTCCACGTCGCGCACGTCGGCGCCGTGCACCCGGCGGGCGCCGGGGTCGCGCAGCAGCAGCCGGTCACCCACCCGCAGCGGCAGCTCGGTGGCCAGTCGCAGGCGCAGGGCCGACCCGTCCAGCGGACGCACGCGCGCCGCGACCGTCGCCGACCCGATGTGCACGACCAGCTCCGCGGGCAGCTTCTCCTCGACCGGTCGCACCAGCGTCACGTCGAGGTCCGCGGTGCGCCGGAACGCATCAGGGGTCAGCAGCGCGTCGCCGCGGGAGAGCTCCTCGACCGCCACCCCGCGCAGGTTGAGCGCCACCCGGGCGGTGGCCGAGGCCGCCTCGACCGGCGCCCCGAGCGACTGCAGCCCGCGCACGGTCACCGGTCGCCCGCCCAGGTCCAGCCGGTCACCGGTGGTCACCGTGCCGGCGGCCAGGGTGCCGGTCACGACGGTCCCGGCGCCACGGATGGTGAACGCCCGGTCGATCCACAGCCGCACCGGCGCGGCCGGGTCGGGTGCGGGCAGGCCGGCCAGCACCTGCTCCAGCGCAGTGGCCAGCTCCGGCAGCCCGGTGCCGGACCGCGCGCTGACCGCCACGGCGGGCACCCGGCCCAACGACGTCCCGGCCAGCCGCTCGGCGGCGTCGGCGAGCACCGGCGCGGGGTCGGCGAGGTCGGACTTGGTGACGGCGAGCAGCCCGTGGCGCACCCCGAGCGCATCGAGGACGGCGACGTGCTCGGCCGTCTGCGCCGACCACCCGTCGTCCGCGGCGACCACGACCAGCGCGGCGGGCACCGAGCCGACCCCGGCGAGCATGTTGCCCACGAACCGCTCGTGCCCGGGCACGTCGACGATCGCGAGCCGGCGACCGGAGGGCAGCGTCGTCCAGGCGAACCCCAGGTCGATGGTGAGCCCGCGCCGGCGCTCCTCCTCCCAGCGGTCCGGCTCCATCCCGGTCAGGGCCGTCACCAGCGTCGACTTTCCGTGGTCGACGTGGCCGGCGGTCGCCAGGACGTCCATCCGGGCGGCAGGGTTCAGCTCCACCGGCGCGCCACCTCGGTCACGGCGGTGATGAGCCGCTCGTCGTCGGCCGGGAGCAGGCTGCGCAGGTCGAGCAGGGTGCGGTCGCCGTCCAGGTGGCCCACCACCGGCGGGTCGCCGTGCCGCAGCGGTTCGGCGAACCGCGGGTCGAGCGCGACGGCGGCGCTGGGCAGCTCGAACTCCGGGGCTCCCCCACCGCCGACCCGCGCGGTCGACGCGACGGCGACCGCCTCGATCCCGCGGGCCTGCAGGGCGGCGGCCACCGCGGTGGCCCGGGCCTGCAGGCCGGCCGGGTCGGCGTCGAGCATCTGCTGGACTGGCGGCACCGGGCCGCGCACCGTCGCCTCCAGCGCCGCGAGGGTCGTCTTGTCCACCCGCAGCGCCCGGTAGAGCGGGTGCCGGCGCAGCCGCTGGACCAGCGCTGCGGAGCCGAGCACGATGCCGGCCTGCGGGCCGCCGAGCAGCTTGTCGCCGCTGCACAGCACCAGGTCCGCGCCGTCCGCCAGCGTGGTCTGCAGGTCCGGCTCGTCGGGCAGCAGCGGATGCGGGCGGAGCAGCCCGCTGCCCACGTCGACGACCAGCGGCACCCCGGTGCCGGCCAGCGCGGGAGCCAGCTCCGCGACGTCGGCGGACCGGGTGAACCCGCGGACGACGAAGTTGGAGGGGTGCACCTTGAGCACCGCACCCGTGTCCGGGCCGAGGGCGCCGGTGTAGTCGGTGAGCGAGACCCGGTTCGTCGTGCCGACCTCGCGCAGCCGCGCACCGGTGCTGACCAGCAGGTCGGGGATGCGGAAGCCGTCGCCGATCTCGACCAGCTCCCCACGCGCGATGACCAGCTCACCGCCGAGCGCGGTGGCCACCAGGGCCAGCGCGGCGGCGCAGTTGTTCACCACCAGCGCGGCCTCGGCGGCGGGCACGGCGGCCAGCAGCGCCGACAGCGCTCCAGCTCCCCGCGGCCCGCGGCGGCCGGTGCCGAGGTCGAGCTCGACGTCGGTGGTGCCGCTGGCCGCCACCACCGCGGCCACGGCCGCGCCGGACAGCGGTGCCCGGCCCAGGTTGGTGTGCACGAGCACGCCGGTGGCGTTGAGCACCGGCGAGAGGCTGCTGGCAGTGCCGGGCAGCCCGGCCAGCACGGCGGCGACGACGTCGTCCGGCGGCAGGTCGCCCTCCCGGACGCGCTGCTGCGCGACCTGGACGGCGCCCTTCACCAGTTCCCGGCCCAGTCGCTGCACCGCCGCGGCGACGGCGGGGTCGGCGAGCACCGTGTCGGTCCGGGGCACGCGCCGGCGCGGGTCGGTGGTCGCGGCGGTGGTCGTGGCGTCCGTGGTCATCGCGGCCGAGCGTAGGTGGCCGTCGCGGAGCCGGCCCGAGGGCCGGCTCCGCGGAGCGGCTGGCGGAGACGGACGGGAATCGAACCCGCCTGACCGAGTTGCTCGGCCACGTCGGCTTTAGAGGCCGCGGGGGCCACCAGACACCCTGACGTCTCCGCCGCCGACCTTACGTCCCGACGGCTGGACCGGCAGGTCCCACCCGTCCGGCGGGACCCGACGGTCAGTCCGCCAGCCGGGCCCCGTCGCTGCCGAAGAGGTGGACGTGGCCGGCCCGCGGCACGACGTGGATCCGCTCCCCCCGGCGGGGTGGCTGCCGGCCGTCGACGCGGACCGTGACGAGGGGCTCGGTGGCCCCGTGGAGGAGCCGTCCGTAGAGGTAGGCGTCGGCGCCGAGCTCCTCCACCACATCGACCTCGACCACCGCGCCGGAGTCGGCGACGTCGAAGTCCTCGGGACGGACGCCGAGGGTCATCGTGTCGCCCGGGCTGGCGGCGAGGGACTGCCGCGCCACCGGGTGGACGCGGTCCCCGAAGCGGACGCCCCCGTCGGTCACCGGCACCTCGAAGAGGTTCATCGCCGGGGAGCCGATGAAGCCGGCGACGAAGACGTTGGCCGGGCGGTCGTACAGCTCACGAGGGGCACCGACCTGCATGAGCAGGCCGTCCTTCAGCACCGCGACCCGGTCGCCCATGGTCATGGCCTCGACCTGGTCGTGGGTGACGTAGACGGTGGTGATGCCCAGCCGGCGCTGCAGCGAGGCGATCTGGGTGCGGGTCTGCACGCGCAGCTTCGCGTCCAGGTTCGACAGCGGCTCGTCCATCAGGAACACCTGCGGCTTGCGCACGATCGCCCGCCCCATCGCGACCCGCTGCCGCTGACCACCGGACAGTGCCTTCGGCTTGCGGTCCAGGTAGGGCTCCAGGTCCAGCAGCCTGGCCGCCTCCTCCACCCGGGCGCGGCGCTCCTCCTTGCCCATCCCGGCGATCTTCAGCGCGAAGCCCATGTTGTCCGCGACGCTCATGTGCGGGTAGAGCGCGTAGTTCTGGAACACCATCGCGATGTCCCGGTCCTTCGGCTCGACGTCGGTCACGTCCTTGTCCCCGATCCGGATCGCGCCGCCGTCGACCTCCTCCAGGCCGGCGAGCATCCGCAGCGAGGTCGACTTGCCGCACCCGGAGGGGCCGACGAGGACCAGGAACTCGCCGTCCTCGATCTGCAGCTCGAGCTGGTCGACCGCCGGCTTGTCGCTGCCGGGATAGAGCCGGGTCGCTCGGTCATAGGTGACGGTCGCCATCGGGCGCACTCCTGGTGGTCGGGGATGTCGGGTATCCGGGCAAGGCGGACGAGGGAGAGGAGATCGGGTGCTCGGCGGGCGGGGCCGCTGAGCAGGCGGGCCGGGGGTCAGCCAAGGGAGACCGCCGTCCAGGACACCGGGGGCAGCTCGATGGTGAGGACGCCGTCCTGCAGCTGGGCGCTCTTGTTCGCCACCGGGGCGACCCGGGTCGGCTCGGCCAGGGTGTTGACCGCGTAGGGGTCGTCGTCGTTCAGGGTGTGCGTCTCCAGGACGCGCACGTCGCCGAGGCTGCGGGCGTCGACGGTCACCGTCGTCGGCCCCTCGATCGCCCGGTTGACCAGGAAGACCGCCGTGGCGCCGGTCTCCGGGTCGTGGGTGGCGACCGCGTCGACCAGGGGGACGTCGCCGTGCTCGGTCGTGCGGTACGTCTCGCTCGACAGCTCGACGCGCAGCGCGCTGCCCCGGGCCAGGCGGGAGGTCAGCGCGAAGGGGAAGAACGTCGTCTGCCGCCAGGCCGGGCCGCCGGGCTCGGTCATGATCGGCGCGATGACGTTGACCAGCTGCGCCAGGCTGGCGGAGGTGACCCGGTCGGCGTGCTTGAGCAGCGAGATGAGCAGGCTGCCGACGACGACGGCGTCGGCGACGTGGTAGGCGTCCTCGAGCAGCCGCGGTGCGTAGGGCCACTGCTCGATGTCGGTGATCTGGTCCTCGGCGTGGAAGCGCTCCTGGTACCAGACGTTCCACTCGTCGAAGGCGATGTTGATCGTCTTGGCGCTGCGCAGCTCCGCCTTGACGTGGTCGGCGGTGGCGACGACGGACTCGATGAAGTGGTCCATGTCGACGGCCGAGGCGAGGAAGCCGGCCAGGTCGCCGTTGCGCTCGGCGTAGTAGGCGTGGCAGGAGATGAAGTCGACGTCCTCGTACGTGTGCTCCAGCACGGTGCGCTCCCACGCCCCGAACGTCGGCATGGCGGAGTTGGAGCTGCCGCAGACCACGAGCTCGACCGACGGGTCCAGCTGGCGCATGGCCTTGGCGGCCTGGGCGGCGATCTTCCCGTAGTCCTCCGCGCTGCGGTGGCCCAGCTGCCACGGGCCGTCCATCTCGTTGCCCAGGCACCACATCTTCACGCCGAAGGGCTCCGTGGTGCCGTCGGCGATCCGCTGGTCCGACAGGGCCGACCCGGACCGGACGTTGCTGTACTCGAGGAGGTCGAGGGCCTCCAGCACACCGCGGGTGCCGAGGTTGACGGCCAGCATCAGCTCGCTGCCCGCCTTGTCGTTCCAGCGGGCGAACTCGTGCAGGCCGACCTGGTTGGTCTCCAGCGAGTGCCAGGCCAGGTCCAGGCGCTTCGGCCGGTCCTCCCGCGGCCCGACGCCGTCCTCCCACCGGTAGCCGGAGACGAAGTTGCCGCCGGGGTAGCGGATGGTCGAGACCCCGAGCTCGCGGACCAGCTCCAGCACGTCGGTCCGGAAGCCC
>NZ_JAAKGN010000153.1:0-11498 GCF_011039295.1 Modestobacter sp. KNN46-3
CGAGTCGGCGAGCACCCGGAGGAACGCGCCGTCCAGGGCAGGGGAGAGCGCGGCGGAGGCGAACCGGCCGAACTGCCCGGTGCCGGCCGGGTTGACCACGTCGCCGGCGAACGCACCCGCGCCGCCCCCGCGTGCGCCGCCACCCCTTCCGCACAGCCGAGGAGCACCTCATGTCCTACGTGAGCCCCAAGGACTTCACCACCAAGATGATCGACGCGGGTGAGGCGAAGGTCTTCATGGCCACCCGCGACACGTTGATCCGGGCGTTCATGGCCGGGGCGATCCTGGCGCTGGCCGCGGCCTTCGCCGTCAC
Organism: Modestobacter sp. KNN46-3; assembly: GCF_011039295.1. Lineage (NCBI taxonomy): Bacteria > Bacillati > Actinomycetota > Actinomycetes > Geodermatophilales > Geodermatophilaceae > Modestobacter > Modestobacter sp. KNN46-3. Next base: position 314 of record NZ_JAAKGN010000153.1, read on the forward strand.
CGTCACCGTGCAGACCGGCCAGCCCATCGTCGGGGCGCTGCTCTTCCCGGTCGGCTTCTGCCTGCTCTACCTGCTCGGCTTCGACCTGCTGACCGGGGTGTTCACCCTGGTGCCGCTGGCGCTGTTCGACAAGCGGCCGGGCGTGACCGTGCGCGGCATGCTGCGGAACTGGGGGCTGGTCTTCCTCGGCAACTTCGGCGGGGCGATCACCATCGCCGTGATCATGGCGGTGATCTTCACCTACGGCTTCGCCATGCCGCCGAGCGAGGTGGGCCAGGCGATCGGCTCGATCGGCGAGGGCCGGACGGTCGGGTACGCCGAGTTCGGCGCCGCCGGGATGCTCACGCTGTTCCTGCGCGCGGTGCTGTGCAACTGGATGGTCTCCACCGGGGTCGTCGCCGCGATGATGTCGACGTCGGTCACCGGCAAGGTCGTGGCCATGTGGATGCCGATCCTGGTCTTCTTCTACATGGGCTTCGAGCACTCGATCGTGAACATGTTCCTGTTCCCCTCCGGTCTGATGCTGGGCGGCGACTTCTCCGTCTCGGACTACCTGATCTGGAACGAGATCCCGACCGTGCTGGGCAACCTGGTGGGTGGGGTGACCTTCGTCGGGCTGACCCTCTACGCCACCCACGCCCGCACCGCGGCGCCCCGCAACGCCGCCGTCCTCCCGGTGCTCGCCGTGCCGGCCGACACCACCACCGCCGACACCACCACCGCCGACACCGCGACCGCCGACACCACCACCGCCGACACCGCGACGGTCGGCGCCCGCTGACCCTCGCCGGCGCCGGCGGCGCGCAGGGCACGACGACGAGGCGGCCTCTCTCCGGGAGGGGCCGTCTCGTCGTCGGTCCGCCGGGCCGGCGTCAGCGCCAGCGGTAGAGGTCACGGAGCAGGGCGATCTCCGCACCGTGGTGGGCCAGCTCGTCGGTGGCGTGCACCAGCAGGTCGGCCCAGCTGGCGTCGGCGTAGGGCCCCCAGTCCGGACCGAGAGGCCGCCACATCCCCTCCTCCCCCAGACCGGTCATCGCCGTGCGGAAGGCGGTCGCGGCCGTGTCCAGGTCCCGCAGCGCCGAGGCCGCGTCGCCGTGCCACTCCCGGCCGGTCAGCGCCAGCGGCCGCCCGGACGGCGTCTGGGCGAGGTAGTCGGCGAAGCAGTCCGAGGCCAGGTGCCACAGCCGCCAGGCGATCGTGGTGACCGGCGCCGGGTCCGGGGCCGGGTGGGCCCGGTCCGCGGTCCAGCTGCCGTCGTCCCCGCGGCGCACCGACCAGGCGCCGTCCACCGGCTCGTCGAGGTACTCGGCGTCGTCCAGCCCGACCAGCCGCTGGTCCAGTCGTCCGCGCGCGTCGTCCCAGCCGCGGAGCAGCACGGGCAGCACGAGTCGGTCCGTCATGCCCCTGGACGGTAGGACCGACTGCCCCGCGCCGGGTAGCTCCCGGGCCTCACAGCCTCGTCCGGCTGCCCGTGCGGGGCATGTACCGCACCGGTCACGCCGCTGCGGTCGGCTGGAAACGCCTCGTTCCTAGCGTCGTCCCCGGCGCCGTCCCAGCCGGGCGGGCGCCCCGCTGACCGGCCGCTGACCAGGGATGACCTCATGACCGAGACCCAGCTCCACCGCCCGGGCGCACCCACCGCCGCACCGCCTGCCGGCGAGTCCCCTCCAGCAGTCCGGGGCGGCCGGTGGATCGACGACTACACCCCGGAGGACCCGGCGTTCTGGGCCTCGCCGCAGGGCAGGCCGGTCGCCCGCCGGAACCTGGTGTGGTCGGTGCTCGCGGAGAACATCGGGTTCAGCGTCTGGCAGATGTTCAGCGTCGCCACCGCCGTCCTGGCCTCGATCGGCTACGGCTTCACCAGCGACCAGCTGTTTTGGCTGGTGGCCACCGCCGGCCTGGTCGGCGCCATCATGCGGGTGCCCTACACCTTCATGCCGGCGCTGTTCGGTGGCCGGAACTGGACGGTCGTCAGCGCGGCGCTGCTGCTGGTGCCGGTGACGATGCTCGTCGTCGCCGCGACGACCGGCCAGCCCTACTGGTTCTGGGTGCTGACCGCGGTCACCTGCGGCTTCGGCGGCGGCAACTTCGCCTCCTCGATGGCCAACATCTCCTTCTTCTACCCGGACAAGGAGAAGGGCTTCGCGCTCGGCCTGAACGCCGCCGGCGGCAACATCGGCGTGGCGATCATCCAGCTCGTCGGCCCGCTGGCCGTCACCGCCGGCACGATCGCGGTGATCGGCGGGAGCACGGGGACGACGGCCGGCGGTGACGCCCGGTACGTGCAGAACGTGGCCCTGATCTGGGTGCCGTTCATCGTCCTGGCGATCGCCGGCGCCTGGTTCGGGATGCACAACCTGTCCGGGGCCAAGGCCAACATCGCCGACCAGGCGGCGATCGCCCGGCGCAAGCAGACCTGGATCATGTCCTTCCTCTACATCGGCGCGTTCGGCTCCTTCATCGGGTTCTCCGGGGCGTTCCCCCTGGTGCTGGCCAACGAGTTCGCCGCCGACACCTACCGGTACGCCTTCCTCGGGCCGCTGGTCGGCTCCCTCTCCCGGCCCTTCGGCGGGTGGCTCGCCGACCGGGTGGGCGGCGCGAAGGTCACGATCGTGACGTTCATCGGCCAGGCCGTGGCGATCGGCGCCGCCATCGCAGCGCTCGGGGCGGGGAGCTTCGGCGGGTTCCTGGCCAGCTTCCTGGTGCTGTTCGCCGTCGTGGGCATGACCAACGGGTCGACCTACCGGATGATCCCGATCATCTACCGGGCCGAGGCCGCCGCGTCGCGGTCCACGGACTCCCCGGCGCGGGTCCTCTACCGGGCGCGGCGGGACACCGCCGCCGCCGTCGGCATCATCTCCGCGGTCGGTGCACTGGGAGCGGTGTTCATCCCGCGGATCGTGTCGGAGTCCTACCTCGCCACCGGCAGCGTGGTGACCGCCCTCGGCGCGTTCTGCAGCTTCTACATCGCCTGCGTCGCCGTGACCTGGTTCGTCTACCTGCGCCGCGGCACGCTGATGCAGCAGGCCGGCGTCTGACCCCCGTTGCTCCCGGCCGCCCCGCCCCCTGCCCGGGGTGCGGGGCGGCCGTGCGCTGCCCCGCCGTGGTGAGACGGGACCCGCGCCAGGTGCGTCACCGGGCGCGGCGGGCCATGATCACCGCGTGAGGGACTCCATCGGCGATGAGCGCGTGCCCGGCCGGGACCTGGTCGAGACCGGGGAGCTGGTCGCCGGGTCGATGACCCGGGCCGTGGCCGGGCTGCTCTTCGAGCCCGGGTCCAGCCCGCTGCGGCTGGACGAGCGGCTCGCCGCCTGTCTCCGCGATGCCGCGACCTCGGCCGCCGAGCTGCCGCTGACCTGGGAACGCGCGCGGGCCGGCGCCGCCCTCGCCTTCGCCGCCGAGCTGTCGGTCACCCGCGCCCACCAGGGCCGCGCGGTGCGCAGCGACGGCTTCTTCAGCGTGAGCACCGCGGCCCGCTCGGCCGCCGAGCGGCTGGTCGAGGACGTCGTCCAGGCCGCGCGGCGGACCACCGAGGAGCGCCGGGTGCGGCACCTGGGCTACCTGGTCTCCGAGGTGGTCGTCTCCCCCGACATCGACGTGGCGCTGGCCGCCCGGGCACTGCAGCTGGCCGAGTCGTGCAGCTGGCGGCAGCTGGTCTTCCTGGCCGCCGTGGGCCGGCGTGACCGGGCCCCGCTGCCGCTGGGCGCCCTGGAGGACGACCCGCGCGGCTGGCGGGCCTGGGGCGCCCGGGAGGACGTGTCGGACCTGCAGCGCAGCGGGCTGCTCGACCCGGCGCCGGTCGTCTCCCGTCCCGGGGCCGTCCGGCCCCGGCTGCGCCCGACCGACCTGCGGCTGACCCGCCGCGGCGTGCTGGTGCACCGGCTGCTGGCGCTGGACTTCGTCCGCGAGGACGACGTCGCCGCCGCACTCGCCGACCTGGAGCTGCCGCCCGCCTGAGAGCGGACCCTCTCGCCCCCGCCGCCCGCATCCTCGCGTCGGGCCGCTGCGAGAGCGCCTGCATCGTGATCACCTCGTGATCTGCGCTGTGGGTCTGCTGTGCCCCTCACCGCGTGTAGACGGGTGAGAGACCGGCGGAAGGGGACGGACGGCGTGGACGGGACGGGCTTCGAGGACTTCGTGTCCCGCGAGCAGCCCGGCCTGCTGCGACTGGCCGTGCTCCTCGCCGGCGACGGCGGCCATGCGGAGGACCTGGTGCAGACCGCCCTGCTGAAGACCTACCGGCACTGGGGCCGGATCACCCGTTCCGGCGAGCCGACGGCGTACGTGCGGCGCGTGCTGGTCACCACCCACACCAGCTGGCGACGGCGGCTGTCGACCACCGAGCAGGTGGTCGAGGCGCTGCCCGACCGGGCCGACCCCGCCGTCGTCCCGGACGCCGACGAGGAGCTCCGCGCCGCCCTGCGGTCGCTGCCGCCGCGGATGCGTACCGCGGTGGTGCTCCGCTACTACGCCGACCTCTCCGAACAGCAGGCCGCGGCAGCGATGGGCTGCTCCCCCAGCACCGTCAACACCCAGACGGCGCGCGGTCTGCAGCGGCTGCGCGCGGTGCTGACCGGCCCCGTGCTGACGCCCGTCGAGGAGGGTGCGTGATGGACGACGCCGAGCTCCAGGAGCGGCTGACCCGGCTGGCCGAGCGCACCGCTCCGCCACCCTGTGATGCGCTGGCGTCGTCGGTCGTCGCCCGGCACCGCGCCCAGCGGCGACAGACGCTCGGGACGGCGGCCGTGGCAGCCGGGGTGGCGGGCCTGGTCGTCCTCACCTCGACCGTGCTGGACGACGGCCCGTCCAGCGAGCCGGCCGCCGCCATCGGCGCCGATGCGGCGAGCCCGGAGTCGGCGGCCGCGGCGGTCGACGTCCTGGCCGGCCCGACCCGCGGCTCCCTGGCCGACGACGCCGCGTTCGTCGACGGCGTGCGGCGGGTGCCCTGGACCGAGGCCGACGACCCGAACCGGCCCACGGCCGCGACCGAGCCGTCGCTGGAGAGCCGGCAGGTGGTCTTCGTCGGCGACGTGGCCGGCGGGCGCTGGGCGCTGGTGGTCGGGGAGGACACGGTCCAGCCCGAACCGCCGGTCGGTTCCGGTCTGGCCGCCGCCTGGTTCACCGGCCCGGCCGGCGCCACCGCGGACCAGCTCCAGCCGGCCGGCCTGTCGGGCGGAGTGGACACCACCATGTCGCTGGCGCTCTCGGACGCCTCGACCGGGGCGCTGGTGGTCGTCGCCGCACCGGGTGACGAGATCCAGGTGTCCGAGCGCCCGCTGGTGGCCGCCGACGGCACGGTCAGCCGCGAGTTCGAGCCCGTCGATGCGCCGGACGGAGTGGCGGTGCTTGCGCTGCCCCCCGCCTCGGGCACCTATGCCGAGGCACTGCGCTTCCGGGTGGTGCGAGACGGCGCCGAGGTGGTCACCGCCATGCCCACGACGCACCGCTCGGACTGGTCCCGGGCGACGCCGGAGGTGCCGATCGAGTGGCTGCGCGGAACCGCGGGATCGACCGGTGCCGACGCCGTCCTCGACCGTGGGGTCGACGACGCGTTGACGAGCACCGGGCTGCCCCCGGACGACGTCGCCTTTAGCGTCGTGTGGGCCGGCGACGTCCCCGCCCCGAGCGGGCAGACGGCGCGGATGCAGCTGCTCGGCGCCACCCTGCCCTCGGGTGCGGTGTACCTGACGGCGCTCCTCGGCCGGGACCTGCCCGACGGGTCCGCCGTGAGCACCTGGTGCGGGACCGATCTCCGCCCGGCTGCTCCACAGCTGGCCGAGCAGCTGTTCGCCGTGGAGTGCAGCACGCCGTTCCTCGAGGGCACCGAGCCGGTCGACAGCCTGGTGATCGTCGGTCCGTCGGCGGCCACCACCGCGTGGCTGGTCGACGGCACCGGTTCCCGCGCCACCGCGCAGCCGCTGGACGGCGGGGTCGCGGTGCTGGAGCCGTTCGAGGACCTGACAGCCGTGGAGTTCCTGGCGCCCGACGGGACGTCGCTGGGCCGCACCGAGCCGATGGGGCACGCCGGCATGGAGTCGCTCGACGCGACCCCGTCGGGCGGGAACTGACGTGGCGACGCCAGAGCCGGCCTCCGTGATCGCCGCCCGCCAGCTGGCCGAGGAGGCCCGGTTCCGCGGGACCGCCGCGCGCCGCCGTCGTCCGCCGCCGCTGCGGCCGGTGGAGGCGCTCCCGGCCCTGGCACCGGCGCCGTGAAGGGCCTCGTCGCCTTCGTGCTCGGTGTGGTGGCCGTCCTGCTGCTCGCGACGCGCGGGGGCGGGGAACTGACCTGCCCGGCGATCGGCTGGAGCAACGGGCTCGTCGTCGAGCTGGTCGAGGGCTGGCCCGCTGCCGACGCCGTCCGGATCGAGTGCCCGTCGCCGTGCGGCCCGGTGCCGATGACCCCGTCCGACGAGGAACCGGACGCGGTCACCGTGCTCGCTGCGGACGTTGCCGCGCTCGGCCGGGCCGAGCTGGACCTCGACTGGGTCAGGGTCGGCGGCAGCGCGGAGTGCGGCGGGCCGCTCGAGGCGACGGCCACGGTCCCGGCTCCGTGACCGTGGACTCCCTGCCCCACCCACCTCGCCTGATCCGGGTGCTCCTCCTCCGCGGCGTCGCGGTCCGGGCGGAGCGTCAGCCGGCGGAGCGTCAGCCGGCGAAGCGCGTCGCGGACCGCGCATAGGCCGCCGGCGTCGTCGCGATCATCCACCGGAAGTGCCGGGTCAGGTGTGACTGGTCGGCGAACCCGGCCACGCCCGCCACCTCGGCGGCCGGCATCCCGTCCAGCAGCAGCCGTCGGGCCAGGTCGATCCGCCGGCCGGTCAGGTAGCGGTGCGGCGGCAGCCCGTGCCGCCGGGTGAACGCCCGCACGACGTGGGTGGCGGAGACCCCGAACAGCACCGCGGCCTCCTCGAGCGCCAGTCCCTCGGCCAGGCACGTGTCCAGCAGCTCACGCACCCGGTCGGCCAGGGCGTCGTCCCGCGCCTCCGGCGGAGCGGTCACGGCGCGGTCCAGGTGCTGGACCAGGCGCTCACGCACGAACGCCCACCGGCTCTGCGCCTCCAGCGCGTCGCCACCGGGGCGCAGCGCGGCGTGCAGCGCGGAGAGCCGGGTGCGCAGTGCGTCGTCGTCGAACCCCGGCTGATCGACGGCGACGCCGACCCGGTCGGCGCCGAGGGTGTCGGCGGCCAGGTAGAGCACCCGCTTGCGGAACCCGTCGGGCGACTGCGACCGGCCGTCGTGCGGCACTCCCGGCGGCAGCAGGGTGACCTCGGCCCGGGAGGCGCCGTGCGCGTGCCGGTCCAGGTCGTAGCGGACGACGCTGTCGTCGACCAGCAGCAACGTCCAGGCGTCGTGGGTGTGTGAGGGGTAGACGTGGTCGGTGAAGTGGGCGTGGAAAACCTCGGTCAGGCCGGGCACGTCCGGCCGCCAGGCGACCACCTCGCTCACGTCAGGAACGTACAAGACCCGGTGACGGCGGGGCCCGACGCTGAGCAGCATGCACACCCCCGCCGACGCGCCCCGCTGGGCCACGAAGGCGGACGCCGACGGCACCGGCTACCTGCCGATGCTGCGCCAGCCGGTGCTCGTGCTCGCCGGGCCCGCCGAGCTGCTGCGCGCGGCCCACACCCGGGCGCTGGAGCGGTCGCTGACCCCCGTGAAGGGCGCCCGCATGCACCCCTGATGGCCCCGCTGCAGGGTCCCGGCGCGAGCGAGCGAGTGGTGGGGGCTGCGGAGTCCTTCATCAGACGGTGACGACGAGGGCGCCGTCCTGGTCGGCTACCGGGAAGAGCCGCACCGGCGGCGCGGCACCGGTGCAGGCGCCGTCGGTCCAGCGGAACGCGTACAGGTGCAGCGGGCAGACCAGCACGGACGCGTCGGTCTGCCCGTCGGCGAGCGGCCCACCGGAGTGCGGGCAGGCCGCCTGGGTGGCGTGCAGCGACCCGTCGCGCAACCGGAAGACGGCGACTTGGGTCCCGCCGGCCACGAACGCGCGGCCCTCCCCCGGCGGCACGTCGTCCACCCGACCGACCACGTGCGGCACGCCCGATCCCCCGACCGCCGCACCGTCGGCGACCTCGGTGGCCGGCGTGCCGGTCTTCGGCGGGGCGGTGGTGGGCGCGTCCGGGGCGTCGGAGTGGGTGGCGATCACCGGACCGGCACCTTCGGCAGGTCGACCAGCGGCAGCGCGGTGCGGAACTGGCCGGGGGTGGCCGGTCGCGCGCCGTCCTGGCCCCACGGGTCGGTGTAGGCGTCGATGGAGCGCTGGAGACCGGCGTCCAACTCGGCGAGGACCTCCGCGCTGCCCTCCAGCAGCACCGCCCTGATCTGCTCCAGCCCGACCCGGGGCACGAAGTCGTACGTGCGCTCGAGCCAGTTGGCGTTCTCCCGGTAGTACTGGATGAACCGGCCACTGAGCTCCATCACCGCCGCCGGGGAGTCGACGGTGGCCAGCAGGTCGCCCTTGCGGATGGTGGCCCCGGCCGCGCCACCGACGTACACCTCCCACCTGCCGTTGCCGACCGCGACGACGCCGACGTCCTTGACGTAGGCCTCGGCGCAGTTCCGCGGGCAGCCGACCACGGCCATCTTGATCTTGGCCGGGCTCTCGATGCCCTGGAACCGGGTCTCCAGGTCGATGCCGAGCTGGGTGGAGTCCCCGAGCCCGAACCGGCAGAAGTCGGTGCCGACGCAGGTCTTCACGGTGCGGAAGCTCTTGCCGTAGGCGTAGCCCGAGGGCATGCCCAGGTCGGCCCAGATCGCCGGCAGGTCCTCCTTGCGGACCCCGAGCAGGTCGATCCGCTGGCCGCCGGTGACCTTGACCATCGGCACCTCGTACTTCTCCGCGACGTCGGCGATCGTGCGGAGCTGGGCCGGGGTCGTGACCCCGCCCTTCATCTGCGGGACGACGGAGAACGTGCCGTCGCGCTGGATGTTGCCGTGCACCCGGTCGTTGATGAACTTGGCGTCGTTCTCCTGCTCGTACTCCGCACCCCAGACCAGCCGCAGCAGCGAGGTCAGCCCCATCTTCGACTTCGCGTCCTCCTCCCCAGCGGGGGCCAGGGCGGTGAAGACGGCGGAGACGCTGCGCAGCTGCTGGTCGCGGATGGCGGCGATCAGCTCCGGCTTGGCCAGCGGGATGCCCGGGACGTACCAGGACTCGGCCGGGTCCTCCTGCACGTCGCCGTCAGCGGCCCACTCGACGACCTGCTTCACCAGCAGCTTGCACGAGCCGCAGCCCTTGCCGGCGCGGGTGGCGTCCATGCAGCCGCCGACGCTGGTGGTCCCGGCCTTGACCGTGTCGACCAGCGCCTGCTTGGTCACCCCGTTGCAGTTGCAGACCTGCGAGTCACCGGGCAGCTCGGCGACCCCGACCTCCGCCGCGCCGTCGGAGAGGTCGACGAGCAGCTTGATCCGCTCGGCCGGCAGCGGGGTGCCGCGGTCGAAGGCCTGGGTCAGGAAGGCGACCTTGCGGGTGTCACCGAGCAGGGTCGCGCCGACCAGCTTGTCGTCCCGGACGACGACCGACAGGTGCACCCCGCGGCGCGGCTCGGAGATCACCAGGAACTCGTCGGTGTCCCGCTCGGGCCGGTTGACGCCCATCGTGGCGACGTCGACCCCGGCCACCTTGAGCTTCGTCGCCGTCCGGGAGCCGTGGTACTCGGCGTCCGGGTCGGCGCCGGTGAGCAGGTCGGCGAGCACTCGGGCCTGCTCCCAGACCGGTGCGACCAGCCCGTAGAGCTCGCCGCGGTGCTGCGCGCACTCCCCCACCGCGTAGACGTCGGGGTCGTCGGTGCGCAGCTGGTCGTCCACGACGATGCCGCGCTCGACCTCCAGGCCGCTGAGCAGCGCGACCTCGGTGACCGGCCGGATGCCCGCGGCGATGACCAGCATGTCGGCGTCGATGGCCCGGCCGTCGGCCAGGACGACGCCGCGCACCCGGTCCGGGCCGATCGCCTCGGTGGTGCGGGTGGCCAGGTGGACGACGATGCCGAGGGCCTGGACGCTGTTCTCCAGGATCGCCCCCGCTTCTGCCGAGAGCTGCTGGTTCATCAGGTGGGTGCCGGCGTGCACCACCTCGACCTGCAGCCCGTGCCCCTGCAGCGCGCGGGCGGCCTCGAGGCCGAGCAGCCCACCGCCGACGACGATCGCCCGCTCGTGTTCAGCAGCGGCCGCCAGCATCGCCCGGGTGTCGTCGATGGTGCGGAACCCGAAGACCCCGGGCAGCAGCTGCTCGCCCTCGGTGTACAGGCCGGTCATCGGCGGGATGAACGAGCGGCTGCCGGTGGCCAGCACCAGCTGGTCGTAGGCGGTCGTCGTCCCGTCGGCGGCGTAGACGATCTTGGCGTGGGTGTCGATCCGGTCGACCCGCACCCCGGCCCGCAGCGTCACGCCCTGGCCGGCGTACCAGTCGTGGCTGTTGAGCACGATGTCGTCCTCGTGCTCCTCCCCGGCCAGGACGTGGCTGAGCATGATCCGGTTGTAGTTGCCGTGCGGCTCCTCGCCGAACACGGTGATCGCGAACTGCTCGCCGCCGCCACGTTCGAGCACCTCCTCGACCACCCGCGCCCCGGCCATGCCGTTGCCGACCACGACCAGCCGCTGCCGGGCGTCGATGCCGTCGGCGTCGTCCATGGCGAAGTGCAGCGTGCTCACGCCCTCGGGGCGTCCCCCGAGCACCGCCGTCATCAGACCTCCACCAGCCCGAGGTCGAGGACGAGCTCCCCGGTGACGCCCACCGGCGCTGCGGCGTGCAGCTCGACCACGGTGCCGCCGTCGAGGTCCTCGACCACCCGCAGTGGCACGTGGCAGTCGCCCTTGGCGCCGATCGGGAACCAGCGCATCGGCTGGCCGTCGCGCACCAGCAGCACGTAGACGAGCTCGTCGGTGGAGTTGCCGCCGCGGAAGTAGAGCGCCTGGGCGCTCTTGCCCTCGGGGACCTGGTAGCGCAGTGCGGGGTCCAGGGGGCCGGGTTTGCCCAGCCCCTCGCCGGTGATCGGGTAGACGCCGTGCAGGAAGCGCGGGGTGCTCTTCACGCTGGTGGTCCTCCTCCGGGATGGGGCGTGCGGGGTCGGTCGACGTGCCGTTCCCGACGGCCGCCCGCTCCTGGTGGGCGACGGGCGTGGCGGGGACGACGACGTAGAACTGGTGCTCCCGGTCGGCCATCCGCTGCCGGATCGTCTCCAGC
>NZ_JAAKGN010000154.1:0-11343 GCF_011039295.1 Modestobacter sp. KNN46-3
TCCTGCTGGGCGGCGGTGAGCGCCTGCCGGGCCAGGCCGTCGGCCCGCTGGGCCTCCCTGAGCGCGGTGATGGGGTCCGCCGTGGCGGACCGGGAGGCCTCGTCCAGGTGCCGCTCGGCCTCGGCCAGCCGGGTGCGCGCGGAGCTGCCGACCGCGCCGCGCCGGGTGGAGATGAAGTCACCGGCGACGGCGACCGACGAGTCGGCGGCACGGATGGCCTGCTGCAGGTGGGCCACGGCCCGCTCCTGCTGCTGCCGGACGTCGCGCGCCGGCTCCAGGGCCGCCTCCAGGGCCAGGTCCGCCTCGTCCAGCCGCCGGACGACGGCCAGCGGGTCGGGCAGGGTCCCGTCGCGCGGCTGCTGCTCCGCGGCGCTGCTGGCAAGCGCACGCTCGGCCCGGGCCAGCTGCTCCCGCAGCCCCGGGGTGTCGACGCCGCGGGACAGCATCGCCTGGGCCTCGGCGATGTCCCGCTCGGTCTCCGCCCGCACCTCGTCGAACCGCGCGCCGCTGTCCGCCAGCTCCTCGGCCAGCCGGCCCACCGCGTCCAGCAGCATGCGGCTCTGCGCGAGTGCGTCCTCGGCCGCCCGGATCGCCGGGACCGCCCCGGCGGGTCGGCCCTGGTCGAGCTCGGCCTGACCGGAGGCGACCGCCTGCTCGGCGAAGTCGGTACGGGTGCGCGCCTCGGTCACGTTGTCGGCGACCGGCGCCCAGGCCGAGTGGGCGTACCGCCGCTGCAGGTCCGCCAGGATCGCCTCGGTCGCCGGGATCCGCTCCCGGACCCCCTGGATCACCGGGGTCAGCGCGGCCAGTGTCTCGGGTGCGGACTCCTGCAGGTGGCGCAGTTGCGCGTAGGCCTCGGCCTGCTCGGCCAGCCGGGCGTCGGCGGCCGCGGTGAGCTGCAGCAGCTGGGTGAGCATGCGGCGCTGGGTGGGCTCGTCCTCGGGGAACTCGTCGTCCAGTTCCTGGCGCAGGGCGAACGCCTGGGAGAGCTCGGCCTTGGACCGGCTCAGCGCGTCCTGGAAGCCGGCGACCGACTGCTCGCCGTACTGGGAGCGGGCGTAGGCCAGGTCGAGCTCGGAGGTCTTGACCGCCTCGTCGAGGTCGAGCAGCTCCTGGCTGGCCCGGAAGGTCAGCTGTTCGGTGGAGGTGCCGTGGTGCGGGTCGCGGGCCGCGGCCTCGGCGGCGGCGCGCTCCTCCGCCGCCCGGGCGGCGGCGGCCTGCTGCTTCTTGCGCCGCCGGCTCTTCATCAGCGCGTACCCGCCACCGCCGACGACGGCGATCCCGACCAGCACGGCGAGGGCTCCCCCGCCGCCGTCCCCACCGCCGGCACTGCTGCCGGCCGCGGACCCGTCCCCGGACTGGATCCCCTCCGCCAAGGTGACCGCGGCTCCGGTCCAGTCCCCCTCCACCAGGTACGGCTCGACGTCGGTGCTGATGAAGGAGTCGAGCCCGCTCTGCGTGACCGGGGAGCTCTGCCCGACGTAGTAGCCGAGGCGCTCCTGCTCCGTGGCGACCGCGAAGAGGATCTCGTTGGTGCCCAGGCCCGCCTCCTGGAAGGCCTCCGCCGCCCACTGTGGACCGGACAGGTCGGCGAAGTCGTCGACGTAGACCACGTACAGCTGGGTGCCGTCCTCGGTCTGCAGCTCCTGCAGGGCCGCCTCGACCTCCGCCTCCTCGCCGCCGTCGAGCACGTCGACCTGGTCGACGAGCTGCTCGTCCGGCGCGAACGGCTCGACGGCGAGGGCCGGACCCGCTCCCAGGAACACGGCGGGCACACCGACGGCCAGCGGGAGGAGCAGCCGGGAGAGGAGACGCATGGGTCCATCGTCGCCGATCACGCTGTGCTGGGGGTGATCGAGGGCCCCGCCACCGCCAGCCGGCGCTTGGCGACGGCGATCGGCAGCTGCCCGATCAGCGCGGGCAGCAGCCAGAACACCGGGTTGCCCGTCTCGGCGATCAGCACGCCGGTGACCAGGGCGATGTAGGAGCCACCCAACAGGTGCGGCTGCCAGCTGCGCCACCCCGACCACCGGCGGCGCCGGGCCAGCGCCCCGGTGACCGCCAGTACCTCGGTGCCGACGGCCAGCGGGAGCAGCCACACCAGGCTCGGGTCGGTGACCGCCAGCAGGCCGGCCGACACCGCCACCACCCCGACCGCCACCTGGTAGCCGACCGCGAGGAGCCGATCGAACCGCTCCCGCCGCCGGGCCAGCAACCAGGCGGGGCCGAGCAGCAGACCACCGGTACCGGTCACGACGTGCAGCTGCAGGACGACGTCACGCACGCCGACCACTCCCCTCCGGCGAGCCGGTGAACCGGCCCGGTCCTGCCCACGTCGTCGAGTCGACCGGGCAGGAGCAGCCTGTCCCCGGTCGGCCGCCGGGCACAGGTGCCAGATGTCAGGAGTTGCGCGGGCTCAGCCGGCCGGCTCCTGCATGACCGAGAAGGCTGCTCCCCACGGGTCGGTGACGACGGCGACCCGGCCGTACGGGGTGTCCTCGGTCGGCATCAGCACCTTGCCGCCACCGGCCTCGACCGCACGGACCGCCTCGTCGGTGTCGGCGACCGAGAACGCGTTGCTCCAGCCGCGGGGCAGCCCCTCGACCACGCCTCCCAGCCCGCCCAGCGGGCGGTCACCGGTGGCGAAGGTGCTGTAGCCGCCGGCGTCCGGGATCTCCTCCCAGGCGAAGCCGAACACGGCGGTGTAGAACTCCTGCGCCGCCGCCGGGTCGTCGACGGCGGCCTCGTTCCAGGCCAGCGCGCCGGGTTCGTTGACGACCTGCACGCCGGTGGTGGTGCCGGCCTGCCAGAGCCCGAACGGGCTGCCCTGCGGGTCGGTGACGATCGCCATCCGGCCGGCCGGGCCGACGTCCATCGGCGGGGCCAGGACCGTGCCGCCGGCCTCCGTCACCCGGGCGGCCGTCGCATCGGCGTCGTCGGTGGCGAAGTACGTCGTCCAGCGGGGTGGATCGGCAGGGTCCTGCTGCGGGCCGAGCCCGGCCGCCTCGTGCCCGTCCTTCAGGCAGAACAGGTAGCCGCCGGAGTCGGGACCGGTGTCGCGGTAGGTCCAGTCGAGGACCGCTGCGTAGAAGGACCGGGCGGCGTCCGGGTCGGGGGTGCCGAGGTCGATCCAGCACGGCGTACCGGACGGCCAGGGTGTCGTACGAGTGGGCATGACTGCTCCTCGGGTCGGGAGGCCGACCGTCCCACCGGGCACCGACAGTTCGACCAGCTCGCCGCGCCACGTCTGCCCGCCCCTGCGCGGGGTAGGGGCACGGCCACACCCCGAGACCAGACCGCCAGACCAGGAGCCCCCGTGCCCGACCGCGTCCCCGCCGACGACCTCCCACCGGGCGCCGTGCGCCCCGCCGGACAGTGGGCGGTGGCCAACACCGGCGACCGGTTCGCCGCGGTCTCCCGCCGGTGCCGGCACCAGCTCGCCGACCTGGCCGATGGCCACGTGGACGCCGAGGGCTGCCTGGGCTGCCTGGTCTGCCCGTGGCACCAGTCCCGCTATGACCTCTCCACCGGGGAGATGGTGTCCGGCCCGCGTGGGTTCCTCGGCTGGCACGGGCCCACGCCGGGCTACTCCGGTCTGGTCAAGCGGTTCGGCCAGCTGTTCCGGCTGCGGGTGCGCCGGGCGGTCCGGCGGGGCCCGGACGTCGTCGTCGAGCCCTGACCCTCCTCCTCCCCACCAGAATGGCCATTGTGGTGGGGAGGAGAGTGGGTCAGAAGGCGGGGATGACCGCGCCCTCGTAGGTCTCCTCGATGAAGGTCCGCACCTCGTCGGAGTGCAGCAGCTCCTCGAGCTGGCTGATCCGCTCGTCGTCCTCGGTGCCGGCGCGCACGACGACCAGGTTGGCGTTGGGGTTGCCCTCGGCCTCCTCCAGCGCGAGGGCGTCCTCGGCCGGCGAGAGGTCGGCGTCGATCGCGTAGTTGCCGTTGATCACCGCGGCGTCGACGTCCACGAGCGACCGGGGCAGCTGGGCCGCCTCGATCTCCTGGATCTGCAGGTTCTTGGGGTTGCCCTCCACGTCGAGCGCGGTGGGCGCCGCGTCACCGGTGTCGGCCAGCGTGATCAGGTCGTTGGCGGCCAGCAGCCGCAGCGCCCGGCCGGCGTTGGTCGGGTCGTTGGGGATCGCCACCGTCGCGCCATCGGGCAGCGCGGCGAGGTCGGTCAGCGAGTCGGAGTAGATGCCCAGCGGCTCGATGTGCACCGGCTCCAGTGCGGTGAAGTCGTAGCCGGCGTTGGCCTCCTGCTCCTCCAGGTAGGGGATCGTCTGGAAGTAGTTCGCGTCGATCGAGCCGTCGTCCAGGGCGACGTTGGGCTGGACGTAGTCGGTGAACTCGACGATCTCCAGGTCCAGGCCGGCCTCGTCGGCCAGCTCGTCGTCGACGAAACGGAGGATCTCCGCGTGCGGGACCGGCGACGCCCCGACCTGCAAGGGCTCGTCCTCGGCCGACAGCTCGGCGGTGCCCCCACCGCAGGCGCTCAGCGCCAGGGCGGTCGCGACGGCGGCCGCAGCGGCCAGGGGGTTCTTCGTGCGCATGATCGGTTCTCTCCTCGGTGGAACGGGACGGACGGTCAGGAGGTGGCGAGCCGGCGGGCCCAGCGGTCGCCGGCCCACTGGAGGAGCTGCACCACCACGAGCAGCAGGACGACGGTCGCGAGCGTGATGTCGGTGCGGAACTGCTGGTAGCCGTAGCGGATGGCGAAGTCGCCGAGCCCGCCGCCACCGATCGCGCCGGCCATGGCCGAGTAGCTGATCAGCGCCACGACGGTGACGGTGACCCCGGCGACCAGCGAGGGCAGCGCCTCGGGCAGCAGCACGGTCCGGACGACGTCGCGGCGCCGGGCGCCCATGGCCAGCGTCGCCTCGACCTTGCCGTGCGCCACCTCGCGCAGGCTGGTCTCGACCAGTCGGGCCAGGAACGGGACGGCGCCGATGGTCAGCGGCACGATCGTCGCCGTCGAGCCGATGGTCGTGCCGACGATGCCGCGGGTGACCGGGGCGACGAGGACCAGCAGGATGATGAAGGGCAGCGAGCGGCCGAGGTTGACGACCAGGCCGAGCACCCGGTTCACCAGCGGGTGCGGGGCGAGCGCTCCCGGCGCGGTGATGGTGAGCAGCACGCCCAGCGGCACCCCGAGCAGCACGGTCAGCGCAGTGGCGACGCCGACCATGTAGAGCGTCTCGCCGGTGGCGTCCAGCAGCTGCGGGGCGATCCGGGACCAGTCGTTCATCGCTGCACGTCCGGGGCGTCGGCGAGCCGCTGCACGTCGGGCTCGCGGTCCGGGCGGGGTGTGTCGTCGGCGTCCGACTGGGGGCGGGGGTCACCGGCGGCGGCCCGCTCCACCAGCGCGCCGCCGGCCCGCAGCCGCGCGAGCGCCGGGTCCAGCCGGCCGTCGTCCCCCTCGACCCGCAGCAGCAGCCGGCCGAAGCGCCGGCCGGCGACGGTCTCCACCGAACCACCGACCACCTCGACCGACAGGCCGAGCTCGGCGGTCAGGGTCTGCAGGACGGCGCCGTGTGGGGTGGCGTCGGTGACCGTGACCAGCACCAGGTCACCACCGACCCCGGAGCCGGCCGGTGCGGGCACCAGCTGGGCGGCCAGCGCCGAGTCCGGCCGGGCGAGCACCTCGGCCAGCGGACCGCCGTCGACCACCCGGCCCTCGCTCATCAGCACCGCGCTGTCGCAGACCGCACGGACGACCGACATCTCGTGGGTGATGAGCAGCACGGTCAGCCCCAGCTCGGCGCGCACCTGCCGGAGCAGCTCCAGGACGCCGGTCGTGCTGGCCGGATCGAGGGCCGAGGTGGCCTCGTCGCAGAGCAGCACGGAGGGGCGGGCGGCCAGGGCGCGGGCGATCGCGACCCGCTGCTTCTGCCCGCCGGAGAGCTGCGCCGGCCGGGAGGCGTGCCGGTCGGCCAGGCCCACCAGGTCCAGCAGGTCAGCGACCCGGCGGCGGCGCTCGGTGCGGCCGACCCCGGCCAGCTCCAGGGGGTGCTCGACGTTGCCGGCCGCAGTGCGGGAGTCGAGCAGGTTGAAGTGCTGGAAGATCATGCCGATGCTGCGCCGGGCCTCCCGGACCCCGGCGGCGTCGAGGTCGGTGAGCACCCGGCCGTCGACGGTGACCGTGCCCGAGGTCGGCCGCTCGAGCAGGTTGACCAGCCGGGCCAGCGTGCTCTTGCCCGAGCCGCTGGGGCCCACCACGCCGGCGAACTCACCACGGGCGACGGACAGGCTCACGCCGTCGAGGGCGACCACCTCGCCGGCGGCGCGGCGGGCGGGGAAGACCTTGCGGACGTCGGACAGCTCGATCACGGGAGTCCTCGCAGGTGGAGCGGACGGCGGGCACTGCTCCCACTGCCGGGGTCCAGCTGGCTCGGCGCCCAGGGGCGCGGCGCGGACCTCCGGTCAGGGGTGTCGGCTCACCGACAGAGCGTGCCGGCCAGGCGCATGAGGTCGATGGCGCGACGACGCGTCAACGAACCGGGCCCGACCACTCGTCCAGAGTGCCCGGTGACTCCTGCACCCGCCAGTTCCCAGGGGTCGCTGTGATCGAACCCTCAACCAGAGGCCTGGGTCCTTCTTCAGGCGTCGATGCGGCGGCGGCCCTCGAACGCCCGGCCCAGGGTGACCTCGTCGGCGTACTCCAGGTCGCCGCCCACCGGCAGCCCGCTGGCCAGCCGGGACACCGCCAGCCCCAGCGGGCCGACCAGCCGGGCCAGGTAGGCGGCGGTCGCTTCGCCCTCCAGGTTCGGGTCGGTGGCGATGATCAGCTCGGTGACCTGGCCGTCCATCAGCCGGGTCATCAGCTCCTTGACCCGCAGGTCGTCGGGGCCGATGCCCTCGATCGGGCTGATCGCCCCACCGAGCACGTGGTAGCGGCCCTTGAACTCCCGGGTCCGCTCGATCGCCACGACGTCCTTGGGCTCCTCGACGACGCAGATGACGTCGAGCGTGCGCCGCGGGTCACGGCAGATCCGGCACTGCTCGGCCTCGGCGACGTTGTGGCAGGTCACGCAGAAGCGGACCTCGGCCTGCACCCGCTGCAGGGCCGCGACCAGCCGGCCGACGTCGGCCGACTCGGCGGCCAGCAGGTGGAAGGCGATGCGCTGCGCGCTCTTGGGACCGACGCCGGGCAGCCGCCCGAGCTCGTCGATGAGGTCCTGGACAGCGCCCTCGTACACAGTTCTCCTTCGGTGCGGGTGGCGGTGTGCGCACCCGGGTGGATCAGAGGCCGGGGAGACCCAGCCCGCCACCGAGACCGCCGGTCAGCGGGCCCATCGTGGAGGCGGTGAGCTCGCCGACGGCGCGCTGGGCGTCGCGGACGGCCGCGACCACCAGGTCCTGCAGGGTCTCGACGTCGTCGG
This sequence comes from Modestobacter sp. KNN46-3, assembly GCF_011039295.1. Classification (NCBI taxonomy): domain Bacteria; kingdom Bacillati; phylum Actinomycetota; class Actinomycetes; order Geodermatophilales; family Geodermatophilaceae; genus Modestobacter; species Modestobacter sp. KNN46-3. Next base: position 7,380 of record NZ_JAAKGN010000154.1, read on the forward strand.
GGTCGACGGCGGCCGGGGCGATCGTGACGGCGGTGACGTCACCGCTGCCGGTCATGGTCACGGTGACCAGCTCGCCACCGGCCGAACCGGTCACCTCGGCGCGGGCCAGCTCCTCCTGCGCAGCAGCCAACTGCTGCTGCATCTGCTGTGCCTGCTTCATGATCTGCTGCATGTCGGGCTGGCCACCGGGTCGCATGGTCCGAGCGTAGGTGCTGGCACCGACAGCCCGCCGCACGCGCTCCCGCGCCGGGCCGACGTGAGGTGCGGGCGGGGTCGGTGGCAGGGTCGTGCCGTGGCCAACGACGGCGTACCGGTCGGCAGCCCCGCGGGCGGGGCACGCACCGGGCCGTGGCCGCAGCTGGCGCTCATCGCGCTGACCCAGGTGCTGGCCCTGGCGGTGTGGTTCTCCGCCTCCGCCGTGCTCCCCGTGCTGCGCCGCGACTGGGAGCTGGGCACCGCCGGTGGGGTGGGCCTCACCGTCGCCGTGCAGCTGGGCTTCGTGGTGGGCGCGCTGGCCTCGGCGACGACCGGGCTGGCCGACCGGGTGCGCCCCGAGCGGCTGCTCGCGACCGGGGCCGGGGCCGCCGCCGCGTGCACCCTCGGCGTCGCCGTCCTCGCCGACGGACCGCTGGTCGGCATCGCGCTGCGCTTCCTCACCGGGGCGGGCCTGGCGCTGGTCTACCCGATCGGCATGAAGCTGATGGCCTCCTGGTTCGGCGCCCGCGGCCGAGGGCTGGCGCTCGGCGTGCTGATCGGTGCGCTCACCCTGGGCTCGCTGCTGCCGCAGCTGCTGGTCGGCGTCCTCGGCGACTCGTGGCGGACCGTGCTGGTCGCCGCCGCGGCCAGCGGCGCGGTCGCTGCCCTGCTGGCACTCGGGCTGCTGCGCGCCGGGCCGCACCTGGCGGTCGGCGCCCGCCCCCGCGCCGCGCAGGCCTTCGACGGCTTCCGGTCGGCCCGCCCGCGGCTGGTGAACCTCGCCTACCTCGGGCACATGTGGGAGCTCTACGCCCTCTGGACCTGGGCCGCGGTCTGGATGACCGCCTCGCGGGACGTGCACGACCCCGCCCTGCCGGCCGCCCGGATCGCCCTCCTGACCCTGACCGCGTTCGGGATCTGCGGCGCCGTGGGCTGCGTGCTGGCCGGCTGGCTCGCCGGCCGGTGGGGCCGGGCGCCGGTCGCCACCGTCGCGGTGGCCACCAGCGGCGTGTGCTGTCTGCTGTCCCCGTGGGCCTGGTCGTGGCCGACGGGGGTGTTCGCCGTCTTCGTCTGCGTCTGGGGAGCCAGCGTCATCGCCGACTCGGCCATGTTCTCCACCCTGCTCAGCGAGGTCTCCGACCGGCGCTGGGTCGGCACCGCCCTGACCGTGCAGACCGCGACGGGCTTCCTGCTCACCACCGTGACGATCAGCGCGCTGCCGTACCTGGCCGAGGCGGTCTCCTGGCGGTGGACGCTGGTGCTGCTCGCCGCCGGCCCGGTGCTGTCGGTCGCCGCCCTGACCCGCTTCCGAGCCCTGGACCGGGGACCAAGGACCGCTGTCGGCTGAACAACCGGCGCGGCACGATGAGCGCCGACGGCGGGGAACCGCCTGCACCCGGGACGAGACAGGAGCACGGACGCCGATGGACGTCGAGGAGACACGACTGCCCGGGATCGGGCTCCGCCACGACCTGGTGACCGCGCAGGGACGGCGGGTGGGGGTCATCTCCCAGCGCAACGGGGCGCGCCACGTCGTCCTCTACGACGAGCAGGACCCCGACGCCACCGCGGCCACGATCGAGCTGACCGCCGAGGAGAGCGAGGTCGTCGCCGAGCTGCTGGGCGCGCCCCGGATCACCGAGCGGCTGTCCCGGCTGCGCGAGCAGGTGGAGAGCCTGGCCACCGAGGGCGTGCCGATCGAGCCCGGCTCCCCCTACGTCGCCGCCACCCTGGGCGACGCGGCCATCCGGACCCGCACCGGCGCCTCCGTGGTCGCGGTGGTCCGAGGCGAGGAGATGATCGCCTCCCCCACCCCGGACTTCCGGTTCCAGGTCGATGACCGGCTGGTCGTGGTCGGGACGTCGGACGGCGTCGCAGCGGTCGGTGACCTGCTCAACCCCCGCTGATGGAGGTCGGGCACACCGCGGTCCTGCTGCTGGAGCTCGGCGCCGTCGTCTTCGGGCTGGGGCTGCTCGGCTCGCTGGCCGGCCGGATCGGCCTGTCCCCCATCCCGCTGTACCTGCTGGCCGGGCTGGCGTTCGGCACCGGCGGGCTGCTGCCGCTGGACGCGCCGGAGGGCTTCTTCTCCGCCGGCGCCGAGGTCGGCGTCGTGCTGCTGCTGCTCGTCCTCGGGCTGGAGTACACCGCCGGCGACCTGGTCGAGAACCTGCGCCGACAGGCCCCGGTCGGCGTCGCCGACCTGCTGCTCAACGGGCTGCCCGGCGCTGCGCTGGCACTGTTCCTCGGCTGGGGCCCCACCGCCGCCCTGGCCCTGTTCGGCGTCACCGCGATCAGCTCCTCGGGGATCATCTCCAAGCTCCTCACCGACCTCGGGCGGCTCGGCAACCGGGAGACCCCGGCCGTCCTCGGCGTCCTGGTCATCGAGGACCTGGCGATGGCCGCGTACCTTCCGGTGCTCACCGGCGTCGTGGCGGCCAGCAGCACCGGCGACGCGGTGCTGTCGGTGACCGTCGCGCTGGCCACCCTCGCGGTCGTGCTGGCCGTCGCGGTGCGGCACGGCAGCACGGTGACCCGGTTCGTGGGGACGCGGTCCAACGAGATCCTGCTGCTCCGGGTGCTCGGGCTGGCGCTGCTCGTCGCCGGCGCCGCCGAGGCGGTGCACGTGTCGGCTGCGGTCGGCGCGTTCCTGCTCGGCATCGCCCTCTCCGGTGAGGTCGCGGAGCGGATCGGGGACGTGCTCTCGCCGCTGCGCGACCTGTTCGCCGCCGTCTTCTTCGTCTTCTTCGGGCTCTCGACCGACCCGACCCAGCTGCCGGCCGCCCTGCTGCCCGCGGCAGCGCTCGCCGCCGTCGGCATCGTCACCAAGTTCGGCACCGGCTGGATCGCCGGGCGCCGGGCCGGGGTCGGGCCACCCGCACGGGTGCGCGCCGGTGCCGCGCTGGTGGCCCGCGGTGAGTTCTCGATCATCATCGCCGGGCTGGTGCTCGGCAGCGTCCCGGCGGCCTTCGGCTCGACGGTCGCCGCCTACGTGCTGATCCTGGCCGTGCTGGGGCCGCTGGCCCCACGGCTGGTCGACCCGTGGGTGCGCCGGCTCGCCCGGCGAGCCGGGCCGCCGCGCCCGAGCGGACGCGCCCCGACCACCGCGTAGCCGCCGGGCCGCGGGTCAGCTGTCGATCGGTCGCGCGCCGAGCTGGGTGCGCAGCAGCTGCAGCGCGGCGGCCTCGGGGTCCAGCGCCGGCGCGTCGTTCGCGGTTCCGCCGGAGTCCGCGTCGGCGGCCCGTTCGGCCATCAGCTCGTCGGCCTCGGCGGTCTCCGCGGCCTGCACGGCGGCCCGCGCGGCCTCGGGTGACACCGGCGCCCCACCCGGACGGCCTCCGGCGCCGCCGGGCTGACCCGGGCCGCCCTCGACGACGGCCTGCACCTTCCAGCGGACGCCCAGCAGCTCCTCCAGCGACTGCCGGATGACGTCCTTGTTCAGGTCGTCGCCCAGCATCTTGGCCAGCGCCGGCGAGGTGGCCGCCAGGGTGAGCACCCCGTTGGTCAGGTCGTGCACCTGGGCGCTCTTGAGCAGCGCCTCGGTGGTGCGCTTGTGCCCGCGCACCACCTTGAGCAGCTCCGGCCAGATCCGCCGGACGTCGGCCGTGGTCAGCGCACCGTCGTCACCGGCGGGCTCCTCCGGGGTGGCCGACACCGTGCACGAGGGCCTCACCGAGATGCGCGGGACGACGGCTCCCCGGCTGCTGCTGGAGCTGGTCTGCGCCCGGATGCTGCTGCCCGGGGTCGACGGCTCGGCCACGGCCACCCTGCA
>NZ_JAAKGN010000155.1:0-11238 GCF_011039295.1 Modestobacter sp. KNN46-3
CTGGGTCTCCGAACGGACCCTGGACGAGGAGCGGCACGAGGTGGTGGCGCACCGGGTCGAGCCCGGCCCGTTCGAGTTCATGGACATCCGCTGGAGCTACGCCCCGGAGGGCACGGGCACCCGGATGCGGTGGGTGCAGGACTTCCGGATGCGTCCGGAGGCCCCCATCGACACCGCCGGCATGACCGAGCGGATCGACGCCAACAGCAAGATCCAGATGGCGGTCATCCGGGACAAGGTCGAGGCGGCCGCCCGGCATCCGGAGCCGGCGCGGTGACCGGCCCGCGCACCGGGGCGGCCGTCGTCCTGCCGGGCGAGTGGACGGCCGCACCCGGTGCTCTGGAGGCCTGGCTGCCCGACCCGGCCGCCCGGGACGTCGTGGCCGAGGCCTCCGACGTGCTGGGCCGGGACGTCGTCGCGTGGTGGGGCGACCCGCTCAACCTGCACGACCCGGTGGTCGCCCACCTGGCGGCCCTCGTCGTCGGCGTGGCGGGCTGCCGCAGCCTCGCCGCCGCCGGCCTGCAGCCCGTCGCCGTCGCCGGGCACGGCGTCGGGGAGTACGCGGCCCTGGTCGCAGCGGGCGCCCTCCGGCTGGACCAGGTGGTCGACCTCGTCGACTGCCGGGCCGAGATGCTGGCCCACGGCCCGCGCCCGTCCACCGCGGGCATGGCCGCCGTCGTCGGGCCGGGCGCCGGTGAGGTCGCCCGTGCGGTGGTCGCGGACCTGGGGACCACCTCGGGTCTGGCGATCGCCGCGTACGACGGTCCGGCCCAGGTGGTGCTCTCCGGCTGGTGCCCGGAGCTGGCCCAGGCCCGGGAGGGCGTCGTCGCCGCCGGCCTGGACCTGGTCCGGCTGCCGGGGCGGGCCGCCGGCCACGGTCCGCTGGTGCAGTCGATCGCCGAGCGCCTGGCGCCCTCGTTCGACGAGCTGGACTGGTCCGTCCCGGACGTGCCCGTGCTGTCCAACGTCGACGCCCGGCCCTCCCGCGACCCGGAGCACCTGGCCCGGTGCCTGCAGCGGCACCTCACGTCGCCGGTGCAGTGGGAGGCCACCGCACACGCCCTGGTGGCGGACGCGGGGGCGACCTGGGTCGTCGAGGTCGGCACCGTCCCGACCCTGGGCCCGCTGATCCGCCAGGTCCACCCCGACCTCCCGGTCCTCCTGGCCACCGGCCCGGGCCTGCCCGGCCCGGATCCCCATGACGAACACGCGCTCACCGGCGCGGCCCCCAGCAGAGGAGAGAGATGACCACCATCCAGCACCCCACGACGAAGGTGCGGTGCGGACCCACCGTGTCCCGCTCGGACGCGGCGCCCAACCGCCGGCGCGGCGGTGACATCCGGGTGCTGCTCTCGCCGACCAGCGTGGGCGCCACCGCCGGGTTCATGGGCACCCTGACCCTCGAGCCGGGCGAGGTCGTCACCGAGCACTGGCACCCGTACTCGGAGGAGTTCCTGTACTGCGTCTCCGGCGACGTGCTCGTGACGCTGGACGGCGAGGAGCGCCGGCTGGGCGGCGAGTCGGCGCTGCACATCCCGATCGGCGTGCGGCACCGGATCGTCAACGACGGCGCGGATTCGGCGTTCTTCGTCTTCCTCGCCGGCCCGCTGGCCCCGCGTCCCGAGCTGGGCCACGTCGACACCGAGCCCTCCCCGGGCTCGATGGGCGTCCGGTGAGCACGACCGGGCGCCGGGTGGTCATCACCGGCATCGGCGTCGTCGCGCCCGGCTCGATGGGCCACGAGGGGTTCTGGGAGATGATCACCGCCGGCCGGACGGCGACCCGGCGGATCACCTTCTTCGACCCCAGCCGCTTCCGCTCCCAGGTCGCCGCCGAGGTCGACTTCGACGGGCGGAAGCTCGGCCTGACCGCCCACGAGGTGTTCCGCAACGACCGCTTCGTGCAGATGGCGATGGTCGCCGCCGACGAGGCGGTGGCCGACAGCGGACTGGCGCTCGGCGCCGGTGTCGAGGCCACCGACCCGGACCGGGTGGGCGTCGTCCTCGGCACTGCGGTCGGGGCCACCATGCGGCTGGAGGACGAGTACGTCGCGGTCAGCGACGCCGGCACGCACTGGCTGGTCGACCCGCAGTACGCCTCGCGGTTCCTGCACCACGCGCTGGTGCCCAGCTGCGGGGCGACCGAGCTGGCGGTGCGCTTCGGCGCCTCGGGGCCGGCCACCGTGGTCTCCACCGGTTGCACGTCGGGCATCGACGCCGTCGGCTACGGCAGCCAGCTGATCGAGGACGGCGACGCCGACGTCGTCATCGCCGGGGCCAGCGACGCCCCGATCTCGCCGATCTCGATGGCCTGCTTCGACACGATCCGGGCGACGACCGGCAACAACGACGACCCGGCGCACGCCGCCCGGCCGTTCGACGCCCGCCGGGACGGGTTCGTCATGGGCGAGGGCTCCGCCGTGCTGGTGCTGGAGGAGCTCGAGCACGCCCGCCGGCGCGGCGCGGAGGTGTACTGCGAGGTCAGCGGCTACGCCAACCGCTGCAACGCCCACCACATGACCGGACTGCGCCCCGACGGGGTGGAGATGGCCGAGGCGATCCGGCTGGCCCTCGACCAGGGCCGGATCGACGCCGACGAGGTGGGCTACGTCAACGCACACGGCTCGGGAACCAAGCAGAACGACCGGCACGAGACGGCCGCGGTGAAGCTCAGCCTCGGCCCGACCGCCCAGCAGGTCTCGATGAGCTCGATCAAGTCGATGATCGGCCACTCGCTGGGCGCCATCGGCTCGATCGAGATCGCCGCCACCGCACTGGCGGTGCAGCGCGGCGTGGTGCCGCCGACGGCGAACTACGAGGTGCCCGACCCCGAGTGCGACCTGGACTACGTGCCCAACACCGCGCGGGAGCAGAAGGTCGACGTCGCGCTGTCGGTGGGCAGCGGCTTCGGCGGCTTCCAGTCCGCGATCGTGCTGGCCCACCCGACGAGGAGGACCCCGTGACCGGGCTGGTCGTCACCGGGATCGGCGTGGTGGCGCCGACCGGCGTGGGCGTGGAGGCGCACTGGTCCTCCCTGGTGCGCGGCGAGCCGGCCATCCGGCCGATCGTCGGCTTCGACCCGGCGCAGTACGGCGTCTCGCTGGCCGGGCAGGTGACCGGCTTCGTCCCGGCCGACCACGTGGACCCCCGGCTGATGGTGCAGACCGACCGCTGGACCTGGATGTCGCTGGCGGCGGCCACGCTGGCGGCGCAGGACGCCGGGTACACCCCACCCGAGGACGCCTACGCGACCTCGGTGTTCCTGGCCGCGGGCTCCGGCGGCAACGAGTTCAGCCAGCACGAGATCCAGGGGCTGTGGGCCAAGGGGCCCAAGTCGGTCGGCGCCTACCAGTCGATCGCCTGGTTCTACGCGGCCAGCACCGGCCAGATCTCCATCCGGGACGGCTACAAGGGCCCCTCCGGTGTGGTGGTGAGCGAGGGCGCGGGCGGGCTGGACAGCATCGGCTGGGCCCGCCGGGTCGTGCGCCGCGGCACCCCGGCGGTGCTGGTCGGGGGCACCGAGGCCGGGGTCACCCCCTACGCCCTGCTCTGCCAGGCGACCAGCGGGCGGCTCTCCACGGCGACGGCCCCCGAGGACGCCTACAAGCCCTTCGACCGGCGGGCCTCGGGCCACGTCATCGGCGAGGGCGGGGCGATCCTGCTGGTCGAGGAGACCGACGCCGCCCGAGCCCGCGGGGTGGAACGGGTGTGGGGCGAGGTGGTCGGCCACGGCGCCACGCACGACGCCCACCACCACGCCGACCCCGCACCCGACGCCCGGCAGTACGCCCGGGCCATCCAGCTCTCCCTCGCCGACGCCGGGATCACCCCGGACGAGGTGGACCTGGTCCTCGCCGACGGGGCCGGGGTGCCGGAGCTGGACGCCCTCGAGCTGGAGGCGCTGCAGCGGGTGTTCGGCGGGCGCGCCGACCCGGTGCCGGTGACCGCGCCGTCGTCCTTCACCGGACGGCTGATGGCCGGCGGCTCGGCGCTCGACGTGGCCACCGCGCTGCTGGCCATGCGGGACGGGATCGTGCCCGGCACCGCGTACCTCGACGACCCGGTCGACGCCCCCGGGCTCGACCTGGTCCAGCACAGCCGGGCCCAGCAGGTCGAGACGGCCGTCGTCCTCGCCCGGGGGTTCGGCGGCTTCAACAGCAGCCTGGTGCTGCGCCGGCCCACCGAGGAGAGGACGTCATGACGACGTTGGAGGACGCGGCCACCACCACCGCCGCCGCCGAGCAGGGCGGCGCGGTCCGCACCCTGCTGCGGATGCGGGTGCGGGAGGGCTGCGAGCAGCAGTTCGAGGAGGCGTGGCGCACGGCGGCGGTCCAGATCGCCGGGGAACCGGGCAACGTCCGGCAGGAGCTGATGCGGGACGCCGACGACGCCCGCACCTTCCTGATCGTCGGCGAGTGGGCCGACCGGGCGGCGGCGGACGCGTTCGGCCGGTCCGCCGCCCGGGAGGCGCTGACCGCGTCGCTGCGCGACCTGCGGGAGGACGCCGACCGCAGCACGTACGAGATCCGCTACGGCATCGCCGGGGGCGAGCAGGGCTCGCACGTCCGGGTGGACATCAGCACCCGGGTGGCCCCGGGCGAGGAGGAGGCGTTCGAGCGGGCCTACGCCGTCGTCACCGACCGGCTGCGCGGGACGCCGGGCCTGATCCGCGAGGAGCTGCTCCGGGAACCGGGCTCGGACATCTTCCACATCTTCGCCGAGTGGGAGTCCGACCAGGACTTCCGCAACTGGGTGGACGACCCCTCGCACGCCGACCAGAGCGGGCCGCTGATCCGCTGGCTGTCGGTCTTCTTCGAGCGCAAGCTCTACGAGATCCGCTTCCGCCCGCAGGAGGCCGGGGTCCGCGGCGTCCGGGCCACCCGCCCCACACCGGCCCCTGCCGCGCCGGAGACCACCAGCGTGCCGGCGCCCCGGGCCGAGCCGGCGGTCGCGGCCGCTCCCCCGCCGGTGGACGTCCCGACCCGCACCGCGTGCGAGGTGCTGGTGGTCGGCGCGGGCCCGACCGGGCTGACCGCGGCGATCGAGCTGGCCCGGCGCGGGATCGCCGTCCGGGTGGTGGACAAGCGCTCCCAGCCGGCCGCCCAGGCGGACAAGGCCATCGGCGTGCACTGCCGGACGATGGAGATCTGGGAGGACCAGGGCATCGTCACCGAGGCGATGGACGCCGGCAGCTGGCTGCACGGGCAGACGGTGTTCGTCAACGGCAAGCAGACCCACCAGGTCGACTGGTCCGGGCTGGAGGAGCTGCCCTACGCCCACCTCGGGCTGCCGCAGTACGAGACCGAGCGGATCCTCGTCGACCGGCTGACGTCCCTCGGCGTCCCGGTGGACCGGGGGGTCGAGCTCACCGGCTTCAGCCAGGACGACGACGGCGTCACCGCGGAGCTCGTCGACGCGGCGGGCACCCGGTCGAGCACCCGCGCGCAGTACCTGATCGGGGCCGACGGGTCCGGCAGCGCGGTGCGGGAGCAGCTCGGGCTCACCTTCGACGGCGGCCTGTCGATGTTCCCGCAGCTGTTCATGCTCGGGGACGTCGACGTCGACTGGGAGATGCCGCCGGGCCACCTGGTGCGCTGGGTGCGGATCGAGGAGGACGGCGACTTCACCGGGATGCTGGTGTGCGTGCCGCTCAAGGGCCACCACCGGTACCGGGTGGCGACGCTGGCCCCGCAGCGGCTGCAGAAGACGATCGGCAGCGGGGTCGTACCGCCCGGGTTCTGGAAGGAGTACGACCCGCCGGGGCTGGCCGACATCCAGGCCGCGATCGACGACCTCGGCCCGGCCGGGACGACGGCGAGCAACCTGCGCTGGTCGTCGATCTTCCGGGTCAAGCACGGCATCGTCGACCGGTACCGCACCGGCCGGGTCTTCGTCGCCGGGGACGCCGCCCACCTGCACCCGCCGGCCGGGGGCCAGGGCATGAACACCGGGATCCAGGACGCCTGGAACCTGGCCTGGAAGGTGGCCCTGGCCGTCCGCGGGCAGGCCTCATCCGGCCTGCTGGACAGCTACCAGGCCGAGCGACGGCCCGCCGGCAAGGCCATCGTCGACCGTGCCGTGGCCATCGCGTTCACCGACGAGATGGACATGGACGACGAGCGGGCGCAGTTCCTGCTCGAGATGCAGATGACGATGAACTACGCCGACAGCCCGCTGGTCGGGGAGGTCACCGGCCCGGCCGGGTTCACCGGCGGTCCGCTGCCCGGACACCGGGCACCCGACGTGCTCGGGCTGCGCCGGTTCGGGGTCGCGCACGACCTGCGGCTGTTCGACCTCACCCGGGGGACGCACGCCACCCTGCTGCTGACCGCCGGGGACGGGACCGGCGCCGAGGAGCTGCGGGCCCTGGAGGAGCTGGCCGCCTCGGTCCGGCAGGCCACCGGGGGGCAGGTGCGCCCCTACCTGGTCGCCGGCCCGGACCTCGCCGTCCCGCCGTTGGTCGACCTGCCGGTCCTGCGGGACGCGCGGGGTGCGTTCGCCGCCGCCTACGGCACGGGCGGGGCGGGGACGGCGGCCTACCTGGTGCGACCCGACGGGCACGTCGGCTTCCGCACCCGGCCGGTCAGCGAGCCGGCCCTGCGCGAGCACCTGGCGGGGGTGTTCGCCGGCTGAGGCCCGGGCCCCGCGCGGCCGGTGACTGCCGACCGCGCGGGGTCACCAGGGGAAACACGGAGTTCATCGGTGGGCGTCTTCCGGTGGAGGTATCTCAGCACTAAGGTATCTCCACATGAGCACTCGCCGGGTCCGCATCGGGATCGACACGGGCGGCACCTTCACCGACGTGGTCGCCGTCGACGAGGAGACCGGGGAGGTCTCCACCACCAAGACGCCGTCCACACCGGGCGACCCGGCCGACGGCTTCCTCGCCGGTGTCCAGAAGGTGCTGGGCCAGCTGGGGCTGGACGGGTCGTCGGTGACCGCGGTCAGCCACGGGACGACCGTCGCCACCAACCAACTGCTCGAGGGCAAGCTGGACCGGATCGGGTTCATCACCACCGAGGGCTACGAGTCGGTGCTGGAGATCGCCCGCCAGTCGGTCCCCGACGGCTACGGCAACAGCTACTTCTGGGTCAAGCCGCCGCGGATCGTGCCGGCCGACCTGGTCCGCACCGTGGGCGGACGGCTGGACGTCACCGGTGCCGAGGTGCGGCCCTTCTCCCGCGAGGACGCCGTCGCGGCCGCCCGGTTCTTCAAGGACGCCGGGATCACCACCATCGGCGTCTGCTTCCTGCACTCCTACGCCGACGACGCGCACGAGCAGGCGATGCTCGACGTGCTCCACGTGGAACACCCCGGCGCCGTGGTGTCGATCAGCTCCCAGGTGCTGCGCGAGTACCGCGAGTACGAGCGCTCGGTGACCACCCTGGTCGACGCCGCGGTGAAGCCGAAGGTCGGCGCCTACGTCAGCAACATCCGCCGCCGCCTCGACGAGATCGCCCCCGCCGTCCCTTTCTACGTGATGAAGAGCAACGGCGGCGTGCTCAGCGCCTCCGAGGTGGTGCACCAGCCGATCACCACGATGCTCTCCGGCCCCGCCGCGGGCGCGCTGGGCGCCGCACTGATCGCCGGCACCGCGGGCTTCGACCGGGTGCTCACCTGCGACGGCGGCGGCACCTCCACCGACGTCACCGTGGTGATCGACGGCGAGCCGACGCTGACCACCGAGGGCTCGGTCGGCGACTACCCGTCCAAGATCCCGATGATCGACGTCGTCACCGTCGGCGCCGGCGGCGGCTCGATCGCCTGGCTGTCGCCGGAGGGCACGCTCAAGGTCGGGCCGAAGTCGGCCGGGGCCGACCCGGGGCCGATCTGCTACGACAACGGCGGCGAGCAGCCGACGGTCACCGACGCGCACGTCGTCCTCGGCCGGATCCCCCCGCACCTGCTGGGTGGCGAGATCCCGCTGTCGGTCGACGCAGCCCGGGCCGGGCTGGAGCAGCTCGGCGGGAAGCTGGGGCTGACGGTCGAGGCGCTGGCCACCGGGATCTTGGAGATCTCGGCGTGGAACCAGGCCAACGCGCTGCGCCAGGTCACCGTCGCCCGCGGCCTCGACGTCCGCGACTTCACTCTCACCACCTTCGGCGGCTCCGGCTCGCTGCTGGCCTGCCGGCTGATGGACGTGCTGGGGCTGCCGCGCACCCTGGTGCCGCCGAACCCCGGCAACGTCAGCGCCTTCGGGCTGCTGACCGTCGACGTCCGCAACGACTACGTGCAGACGATGGTGGCCCGGCACGCCGACGTCTCCCCCGCCACCCTCGCCACCGCCTTCGCCGAACTCGAGGGCCAGGCCGAGGTCGCCCTGGACGGCGAGGGGTTCCCGCGCGGCGAGCAGCGGATGCAGCGCACCGCCGACCTGCGCTACGTCGGCCAGGCGTTCGAGGTGCGGGTGCCGGTCGGGGACGGCGAGCTGGACGACGCGGCCATCGACGCCGTCGCCACCGCCTTCCACGCAGCCCACCACCAGCTCTACGGCTACGACTTCGCCACCGACCCCCGGCAGGCCGTGGAGTGGGTGAACCTGCGGGTGAGCGGGATCGGGCCCATCCGCCGTCCGGAGATCGTCGAGCCGGCGCCGTCCGACCGCGACGCGCGCCGCGGCACGCGTCCGGTGTTCTTCGACGAGTGGGTCGAGGCCCCGCTGTACTGGCGGCCCGACCTCTCCCCCGGCGACGTCGTCGCCGGCCCGGCGATCGTCGAGGAGTTCGGCTCCACCGTCCCGGTGCACCCGGGCTTCTCCGCCACCGTCGACCGTTTCGGCAACCTGCTGCTCACGAAGGAGACCGCCCGATGAACCACCAAGATGGCCATTTTGGTGGCACGGACGCCGCCGACCCGGTGCTGGTCGAGATCGTCGCCGGCACGCTGGCCGCGATCGAGAAGGAGGTGGAGACGTCGATCGGGCGGACCTCCCGCTCGCCGATGATCCGCGACGCGCACGACTTCCGGGCCGGCATCCACGACCGGCAGCTGCGCAAGCTCACCGGCCGCTCGTACTCCGCGCTGGTGCAGCCGGTGGTCCGCGACCACCCGATCGACGCGATGAACCCCGGCGACGTCTTCTTCCACAACGACGTCTACCTGTCCGAGGGCGGGATCGGCCACCTGCCCGACCTGTGCGTCACGGTGCCGGTGTTCGCCGACGTGGCCGGTCAACCGACCGTCGTCGCCTTCATCCAGGCGTTCGGCCACCACGACGACATCGGCGGCGCGGTGCCGGGCTCGATGCCGTCGGCGGCCACCAGCGTGTTCGAGGAGGGCCTGATGGTCCCCCCGATCAAGCTGTGGGACCGCGGCGTCCGCAACGACGCCGCGCTGACGATCATGACCCGCAACTCGCGGATGCCCGACTCGCTCGCCGCCGACCTGGACGCCGAGTGCTCGGCCTGCCTGGCCGGAGCGCGCCGGCTGGGTGAGCTGTTCGACCGGTACGGCGTGGCCGCGGTCGAGGCGTGCTTCGAGTCGATCCTGAGCAGCTCGACCGAGGTGTACCGGCGGGAGATCCTGTCCCAGATCCCCGACGGCTCCTACGTCTGGGAGGACTACGCCGAGCACGACGGCGTCGACGCCCCGCAGCTGCACCGGCAGCGGATCACGCTGACCATGGACTCCACCAAGGACGTCCCGCTGGTCATCGACTTCACCGGCACCGGCCCGCAGGCCAAGGGCCCGATCAACCACTGCGGCGACTACGCCGACGGCAACTTCCTGAAGAAGTGGCTGGCGCCGATCCTGCGCAACCTGGCCGAGTCGCCGGAGCGGATGGCGCAGCTGGACGTCAACGAGGGCGTCGTCCCGCTGATCGAGATGCGGTTCCCGGAGAAGGGCACGCTGCTCACCCCGATCTTCCCGGCGCCCACCAACGCCCGGACGTTCGTGATCCTGCGGCTGCTCGGCGTGCTGGCCGGGGTGCTGGCCAAGGCCACCGGCGGCCGGATGCCCGCCGACCAGGAGACGATCCGGTACACCGGCGTCTACGGCACCGACGCCAACGGCGAGCCGTACCTGATGCGCGAGGTGCTCGGCGGCGGCTCCGGCGGGCGGTACTACGCCGACGGCGAGGACACCATCCACGTCGTCCCGGACTCCCGGAACCTGCCCACCGAGTTCACCGAGTCCCGCTTCCCGCTGCGGATCGAGCGGCTCGCGCTGGCGAAGGACTCCGGTGGCCCGGGCCGGTACCGCGGCGGCTGCGGCTACGAGAAGGACATCCGGGTGCTGCGCGACGCGCACTTCATGTCGATCGCCGACCGGTCGATCCTGTCCTGCTGGGGCGTGAAGGGCGGCAGGGCCGGGCGGCCGTTCTCGATCACCGTCGACCCGGGTGGGCCCGACGAGCACGAGGTCGACGCGCTGGCCGACGCCGAGCCGCTGAAGGCCGGCACCGTCGTGCGGGTACGGACGACGGGCGGCGGCGGCTGGGGCGACCCGCTGGACCGGCCGGTCGACGAGGTGCTGCGGGACATCTCCTGGCACAAGGTCAGCGTCACCGGCGCCCGGGACGACTACGGCGTGGTCGTCCGGGACGACGGCACCGCCGACGAGGCGGCGACGGCCCGGCTGCGCGAGGAGCTCCGCGCGGCCCGCCCGGAGGTGCAGCCGTTCTTCGACCGCGGCCCCGGCTACGCGCTGCTGTCCGGCGGTGCGTCGCACAACGAGTTCGACCTGCTGTGAGCGAGCCTCCCCGGCTGGCCGGTCCAGGTCGGCCGGGGCAGGCTCGACCGTGATGAGCGAGAGCGAGCACGAGACCGACCAGCCCAACCTGCACCCCGGCCAGTACGACGAGGGCGGCAGCGGCGGCATGGCCACCCGCGAGCTGCAGGCCCGGCACGCCGACGCCGAGGACGGCGACCAGGAGCACGGCTGACGAGGGAGCGGACCGGGCCGTGCGGCGCGCCCCGTCACGTGTTGGCGACGAGTTCTCGTCGGCGGGCATGCCACGGCCGGCTGTGGCAATGACTGTGGTGTCCGGAACCTGCGGCGGGCGTCCCGCGCCCAGCTCGACGAGAGCAACCACCGTGCAGCAGCACACCCGTCCCATCGCGGAGCCCTTCCTCGCCGGCGTCCTGGCCGTTGCGCCCGTCGCCCTGGCGGCCTGCGGCAACGAAGGCACCGGCGACGACTCCGCCGCCGACATGGACAGCTCCGAGGGGGTGTGGAGCGCCGGGGACCTGCTGGAGCAGCGGCTCGGCGGAGGTCTCCTCGATGCCGGTGATGGAGA